>NZ_SMKO01000320.1 GCF_004348685.1 Nonomuraea deserti
CGGGTGCAGGGCTGGGGGTGGGAGCCAGGCGGGTGCGTACGAGGAGGGCGGCGCCGGCCACGGCGGCGGGCATGGCGATGACCGCCACGAACGGGATGAGGAAGAGCAGGAACACGGCCACCCCGAACCCCAGCGTGGCGGCCTTGTTGGCGCGGAGGAGGGCGAAGCGTTCCTTGCGGACCATTCCGCGCCGCTCCAGGGCCAGCGTCGTGAGCTCCACTGTCATGAAAAATCCGGAAACGGCCGCTCCCAGCACCGGCACCACCGTCTGCCCCACCACGGGTACGAACCCGAGCGCGAACAGCGGAACCGTGAAGAGCAGCACGTAGAGCAGGGTGACCAGGCTGTCGCGGATGGACCGCGGCAGCGTGCGCCACCAGGGCTGCTCGTCCTCCGTCTCCAGCACGTCGACCGCCGCCGACAGCTTCTCGTAGAAGGGGTCACCGATCACCAGCGTGAGCGCGACGAACGTCAGCACCGCCAGCGCCAGCCCTCCGAGGAACAGGGCGACGCCCACGAGCGCGCGGAACGCCTCCCGCCAGCTCCACGAGTCGGCGAACGGCGTCAGGAACGCGGCCAGATCGGTCGCGTGGGTGCCGAGGAAGATCAGCGCGACCACGTAGACGGCGAACGCGATGACGGCCGGGATGAGCCCGAACAACCACCAGCGCCTGTTACGGGAGACCCAGCCGAACCCCTGGAGGAAGAAGCCCACGCCGGAGAAGAAGTCGCGCACTGATCGCATGTCCGGCAGGCTAACGCCAGAAAGCCGTCACCGCGTAGCCGAGCTCCGCGAACAGGTCTCGAAGGAGCGGCAGCGAGATGCCGAGCACGTTGCCGTGGTCGCCCTCGATCCCTTCGACGAACCATCCGCCGCGCCCTTCGATGCTGAAGGCTCCGGCCAGGCCGAGCGGCTCGCCGGTGTCGACGTAGGCGGCGATCTCCTCGGGGGAGGGCCGGCCGAAGTGCACCACGGTGGTGGCGGTCTCCGCCGCCTGCCGGCCGGCGACGACGTCGATGACGCAGTGACCGGTGACGAGCCGGCCCGTGCGGCCCCGCAGGAGCCGCCACCGCTCCAGGGCCTCCTCGGGCGTGGCCGGCTTGCCGTAGGGGCGGCCGTCGAGCTCGAGGATCGAGTCGCAGCCGATGACCAGCCCTTCGTCCAGCCCGCTCGCGACCGCCTCGGCCTTGGCCTTGGCCAGCACCAGGCTGAGCGCCGCCGGGGAGTATGCCGTATAGGCCTCCTCGTCGACGCCGCTGACGATGACCTTGGGGTCGAGGCCCGCACTGCGCAGGAGAGCCAGGCGGGCGGAGGATGCTGAGGCCAGAACGATCACTCGCACAGCCTACCGGTCACCAGTCCGGGGTCGCTGTGCCCGGTGTGATCTCACGCCTGCTCGCGTTCCTGTGGCCGCGGGTGAGGGCCGCCGTGTCGTACGGGCTGGTCCGCTGCGCGGGCGTGGCGCCGAAGATGCCGTCGAGCAGGGTCGTGACGAGGTCACCGAGCTTCGCGGGAAGGGTGGACCGTTCGTGGTCGAGCTCGTCGGCCAGGGCGCGCGCGTCCAGGTTGCGCCGGGCGGCGCGGTCGGCGAGCAGCGACATGATCATGGGGGCGACGAGCGGCAGCAACTTCATCATGGCCCCGGGGTGCACCGCGGCGAGCTGCGACAGCCCGGTTGCCGCCCGCTCGGTGCCCTGTCCGCCGAACACGTGGCCGAGGATGCTGTGGCCGTCGCGGGTCAGCGAGGCCACGTCGCCGTTGAACGGGTCGGTGTCCTTGTGCTCGTCCAGCGCGCTGAGCAGGGCGTCGGCGCCGTCAAGGTGCTCGGCGTCGCGGGCCATGCCACCGATGATCGCGCCCGCGACGGCCTGGGTCACGATGCGGGCCGTGGCCGGGTCGGTGCCGAGCATCCCGGCGACCTGTTCCAGCCCTGAGTCTCCGAGCCCGGCGAGAAGCTCGTCAGTCAGTGTCACGACAAGTCCCCCGATCGTTGTCCGAACATCTGCCCCGGCCGCGATCGGCGTCAACGTCCGGATTGCCTAATTCTCGGAAAATTCCCTCGGCCGGCTCCCGGCGGTGGCGGCGGTCTGGCTCGGCAGGCCCGCGGCGGCGTACGCGCCGGCCTCGTCGAGGGTCTCGTGCTCCAGCAGGGCCTCCACGATCGCGTCGAGCTTGTCGCGGTTCTCGCCGAGCACCTGGACCGCGCGCTCGTAGCACTCGTCCACGATGCGCCGCGCCTCCTCGTCGACCATGGCGAGCGTGACGGGCGAGGCCTGGGGCTGCTGGCCGTCGTTGGGCAGGATGGTCAGCGGGCCGATCTTCTCCGACATGCCCCAGCGGCCGACCATGCCGCGGGCGATCATCGTGACCTGTTCGAGGTCGTTCTCGGCGCCGGTGGTGATGACGCCGAACACGACCTGCTCGGCCGCCATGCCGCCGAGCGCGCCGGTGATGCGCCCGCGCAGGTATTGCTCGTCGTAGGCGTAGCGGTCGCTGTCGGGGGTGGACAGCGTGACGCCGAGCGCCCGGCCGCGCGGGATGATGGAGATCTTCCTGACCGGGTCGGCGCCCGGCTGGAGCATCCCGAGCAGCGCGTGCCCGGCCTCGTGGAAGGCGGTCCTGGTGCGCTCGTCCTCCGGCATGACGATGCTGCGGGCCGCGCCGAGCTGCAGTTTCTCCAGCGCGTCGGTGAAGTCGGCCGTCGCGACCCTCTCCTTGCCGCGCTTGGCGGCGAGCAGGGCCGCCTCGTTGACGAGGTTGGCCAGGTCGGCGCCTGTCATGCCGGGGGTGGTCTTGGCGAGCTGGTCGAGGCTGACTTCTGGGTCGAGCGGCACGCCCCTCGTGTGCACCGCCAGGATCGCGGTGCGGCCGGCCGCGTCGGGCAGGCCCACCTGCACCGTACGGTCGAAGCGCCCGGGACGCAGCAGCGCCGGGTCAAGGATCTCGGGGCGGTTGGTGGCCCCGATGACGATCACGCCCTCGGCCCCGGAGAAGCCGTCCATCTCGGTGAGGATCTGGTTGAGCGTCTGCTCGCGCTCGTCGTGCCCGCCGAGGCCGCCGGCGCCGCCCCTGGCCCGGCCGATGGCGTCGATCTCGTCGATGAACACGATCGACGGCGCCACCTTCCGTGCCTCCTCGAACAGGTCGCGCACGCGCGAGGCGCCCACGCCGACGATCATCTCGATGAACTCGGAGGCGCTGGCCGAGAAGTACGGCACCTTGGCCTCGCCCGCGACCGCCCTGGCCAGCAGCGTCTTGCCGGTGCCGGGAGGGCCCGCGAGCAGCACGCCCTTGGGCAGCTTCGCGCCCAGTCTGCGGTATTTGTCGGGGTCTTTGAGGTAGTCGACGATCTCGACGAGCTCGTTCTCGACCTCGTCGATGCCGGCGACGTCGTCGAACGTGACGCGCACCTGCCCGGCCTCGACCGGCTTGGCCGCCTTCGACTTGCCGAGCCCGCCCAGGCCGCCGCCGCCCATCATGCTGGCGCCCCGCCGCATGATCCAGATCCACAGGCCCGCCAGCAGCAGCACGGGCAGCAGCGACAGCAGCAGGTTGGAGAAGAACCCGCGCGTGATCGGCTTGGAGGTGATCTCGACCTGCCCGGCGGCCAGCTGCCGGTCGAGCTGGTCGGTGTTGGCGAAGGCCGGAATCTCGGTGGCGAACTTGGTGTAGGACTCGCTGCTCTCGGGGTTCTTCGCCGCCGACCTGAGGTCGCCCTCGACGGAAAGACCCTCGGCGTAGATGTCCTTGACGTTCTTCGCGTTCACCTGCTTGGTGAACTCGGTGTACGAGATCGTCTCGACCGAGCCGCTGTCGACGAACGACGAGACCACGAAGAAGGCCGCGTACACGATGACAAGGGTGGCGGCGAACCGCCACCAGTTGATCTTGGGTCGCCCTCCGGGTGTGCCGGGCAGACCTTCCGAGCGCCAGGGCGGCTTGCCCTTGCGGTTGTCGGATGCCTGCGGCGCTCCAGAGCGTTCCACGGCGTCACTCCCCCAAATCGCCGCATTCAATGATCTTTCTAGCCTAGAACACGCACCCCTGCGGCCACGCGGCCGACATCGGACCAGTGCTTTCGCTGCGTGTCAGGCACTGTGACGAACGCCAGGCCGGGCTTGCTCATTCCCCCGTCCATGACGACGACAGCCGCCCGGGAGGAGTGTTTTCCGTACTTAACCCGATAAATCAGCATCCATCCGCGCTTGACCGGTTGCGCGGCCAGCCAGGTGATCCGGGAGCCCTTGGGGTGGTGGTTGAGCGTCCAGCGGGCGGCCAGCAGCGCCGTGTCGCGCGGCGACTTCTGCTCCATGATCGGGAGCGGGCAGGTCACCAGGATCCCGCGCAGGCTCGTGCCGCGCTGCCTGGGCAGCACCTGTTTGGTGGTGAACGGCGCCGGGTTGTGCGCCTTCCACGGCCGGCCCAGCCGCGGCACGGCCAGCCCGGTGCGCCGGTCCTTGAGGACCAGCCTGGCGGGCGGGCGCGGTTTGATCTTCCTGATTTCGGAGGTCAGCTTGGGGACGCGCGGGTCGGCGTACAGGGCCTCCATGGCCGTGTAGCCGGGCGCGAGCGAGGCGCTGGGGGTGGGTGACGCCTTCGCCGCCTGGACGGGCTCGCCGACCTCGGGGGAAGGTGCGGGGCCGGACGAGGACGGTGCGGCCGGCGGCGCGGTTACCGGCCCCGCCGCGACCTCGTCCGGCCCTGACGGGAGCACCACCACGACCAGCGTCACGGCGACGGCCGCGACGGCGGCGGCCACGGCGAGCCCCCGGTACACCACCCGCATGCGGAGATCACCGATGCGGGAGCGTTTGGGCGGAGAGTCAGGGATCCAAGGTCTGGAAGCGGTTCTCACGCGGGAACCCTTGATCTCATCTTCCCCATCGAGCACGAGCGGAGCGTACGACATATCCCGCCATGGCGTCCTCGAAGCGACCGAAGTGCAATCATGGCGTCGTGGAACAGGTGGAGCTGCGCTTCGATCAAGCCTCCAGAGCAGCCCAAACCCATACAAACCTCTCAGCGATCAGGCAGAGCGCGACCGGCCTCTGGATCGCCGGCGACGAGACCGCGACATTCGAGCACCTGGCGTGGACCGGCGACCACTTCGGCGCCCAGCGCACGTTCGAGCTCGCGGACTACGTCGACCTCCCGGCCGGCCCCGTGGACGAAGCCGACATCGAGGGCCTCGCCCGCGCCGACGGCCACCTCTGGCTAGCCGGCTCGCACAGCCTCAAGCGCAGGAAGGTCAAGTCGAAGGACCCCGCCAAGGCCGCCGACCGGCTGGCCACGGTGGTCAGGGAGGAGAACCGCTTCATCCTCGTACGCCTGCCGCTGCTCGACGAGCAGACCCCGGGCCGGGGGGCGATCCTGTCCGGCGGGCAGGGCCTCACCACGCACCTGCGTGACGACCGGCACCTCGGAGCGTTCCTCGGGCTGCCCGGCAAGGACAACGGGTTCGACGTCGAAGGCATCGCCGTCGTGTCCGAGCAGGTCTACCTGGGGCTGCGCGGCCCCGTCCTGCGGGGCTGGGCGGTCGTGCTGGAGCTGCGGCTGGACGACGCGGGCAGCGGGCGGCTGCGGTTGCGCGAGCCGTATCGCAAACACTTCCTGGACCTGGACGGGCTCGGCGTGCGGGACCTGTGCCCCGACGGCGACTCGCTGCTGGTGCTCGCCGGGCCCACCATGAGCCTCGACGGGCCCGTACGCGTGGTCCGCTGGCGGCCGGGCCGGCGCCGGGACGTCGTTCCGGCCGACGAGCTCGAGACGGTGCTGGAGCTGCCGTACGGCGCCGGCTGCGACCACCCCGAAGGGCTGGCGCCGCTGGCCGGCGGCCGGCTCATGGTCGTCTACGACAGCCCGTCGCCCGCGCGCGTCACCCCGGCCGGCGGCGTGCTGGCCGACGTTTTCACGCTCTGAAGACGCGCCCTGCGAGCCAGGGCGCGTCCGCGACGAACGTGCACGAGCCCGGCTCGATCTCGGTGAACCCGGCGTCGCGCACGACCGGCAGCCCGGCGGCCACCTTGGCGTCGAAGTCGCCCAGCGCTGGGGCCCGGCGCACCGACACCGCCATCCCGCGCTCCCGCCAGGCGGCACGCTCGTCCGCGTCGCAGGCCCACCACGCGAGCTGGGCGGCGTGCCCGGCCTGCGCCATGGCCTTGCCCGCGGACATCTCCAGCTTCGGGTTCTCCCACAGGG
>NZ_SMKO01000321.1 GCF_004348685.1 Nonomuraea deserti
CGCCCCACCCGCAGGACACCTGGAAGGACCGACGCACATGAAGCTCGCCATCGTCACGGCCGGCCTGACGCAGCCCTCCTCCACCCGCCTGCTCGCCGACCGCCTCGCCGAGGCGGCGCGCCGGCGGCTGGAGCGGGAGGAGCCGGTGGACGTACGCGTGATCGAGCTGCGCGAGCTGGCCGTGGACGTCGCCGGCGCCTTCGTGGCCGGCTTCCCCAACGCCCGGCTCCGGGCGGCGATCGAGGAGGTGACGGAGGCCGACGGGCTCATCGCGGTCACGCCGATCTTCAGCGGCTCGTACAGCGGCCTGTTCAAGAGCTTCTTCGACGTGGTCGACAACGCCGCGCTGGAGGGCAAGCCCGTGCTCATCGCGGCCACCGGCGGCACCGCCCGCCACTCGCTGGCGCTGGAGCACGCCCTGCGGCCGCTGTTCGCCTACCTGCGCGCGATCGTCGTCCCGACGGCCGTCTACGCGGCGTCGGAGGACTGGGGCGGCGGTGGCGACGCCTTCACCGACGGACTCGGCGAGCGCGTCGCCCGCGCGGCGGGCGAGCTGGCCGGGCTCATGGAGCACCGCGCGCCCCGGCGGAACGACGCCGAGGAGGTCGTCCCGTTCGAGCAGCAGCTCGCGGCCCTGCGCCCGGCGAACGGCGAGGTGCGCTGACGGCCGCGGGAGCGCGGACCCGCCACGTCCCCGCGGCCCCTCTCAGCGTCTGACGGCGACCACCGTGTAGGGCGTCTCCGGTGTCGGCGTCGTGGTGAAGCGGGCGTTGGGCAGGTAAAGCCGGTGGCCGTAGGCGGCGACCGTCGTGGGCACGTCGAAGCGGGGGTCGGTCAGCCGCTTGACGAGCTTGCCGGACGAGGCGTCGCGGGCCAGTTCGATGGCGGCGACCGCGTTGAGCCGGTTGAGCACGGCGTACAGGGTGCGGCCCGACAGGAGCAGGCCGTCGCCGTTGGTGAGCGCCTCGCCGTCCAGGTCCACCTCTGTGGTCGCGCCGGAGGACGGGTCGGCCTCGAACAGCTTACCGGTGTTCGACTGGACGATCAGCAGTGACCTGTGGTCAGGGCTGGGGGCGATGCCGTTGGCGTTGATGCCGGTGCCGTACTGGATGTCGCCCTTGAGCGGGATCTTGACGGCCTTGGCGGGCAGCGCACCGCCGCGCCCCAGCTCCAGCTTGTAGAGCACCGGGTTGGTGGAGTCGGTGAAGTAGGCGGCGCCGCGGGTGAGGATGACGTCGTTGACGAACGACTCGCCGGTGGCCAGCGTGTACGACCTGATCACCTTGCCCGTGCGCAGGTCGATCACCCGGGCGTCGCCGCCCGTCCCACCGGCCACGAACAGCCGCCGCCCGTCCGTCTTGAGACCGAGCGACGGCGTGCCCGGCCCCTTGCTGACGACGGCCCCCTTCCCGGTACGCAGGTCGGCCCGGTAGATGTCACCGGTCGCGCGGGAGCCGAAGTAGGCGTACGGGCCCGGCCCGATCGCGATGCCCTCGGGCTGGAACCCGTCGGGCAGGTCGAACGTGCTGGGCTTGCCCGTGGCCTGCGCGGGGACGCTACCCACGAGGAGGACGGCCAGGGCGCTGAGTGCGGTCTTCAGGATCGCGGATCTCATGCGGCCCACGATGCCCGCGCGCGCGGAGGCGGGCAACGGCCGCCGGCGGGCTTCACAGCGATTTCGCAGGAACGTCCAAGGGAGGGACCACGGGGCCCCTCACGCGGACGAACCTCGCACGGTAGCTTGGGACAGAGCCGAACAAACGGGGTTTTAATATGTCAAACGGTGCCCGTCATGCTCTCGGAGTGGTCGCCGGGCTGCTCCTGCCTCCGCTGATCGCCGCCGGACTGTCGTTCGGAGTCGGCGAATTCACGACGCGTTCGAGGATCGCGTTCGAGCTCTCCTGGCTCGGGCTGGCCGTCATCGCCGTGTCGGCGATCCTGCTCGCCTTCCTGGTCGGCTCCCGCCTGTCGCCGGTGGCGTCGCTGCTCGGCGGCCTCATGTTCACCGCGCTGGGCGTGCTGCCCGTCCTGGAGATGGTCACCCGTCAGCGGCTCCTGCCGAACCAGTGGCTGCCCGACGTCGTCGGGATCGGCTACCAGACCCTGGCGTACTCGTGCCTGCTGCTCTTCCTCGGCATCACGGTGCTGGTCGCCTCCCTGTTCCCGTCGAGGTGGCGGGCCACCCACCGCCCGCCGCCTCCCGACCACCACCTCGAGTACGGCCCCGAATACGGTCACGGGTACGGCCCCGCCCAGGCGCCGTACCCGCAGCAGGGCGGACCCGCCTACCCTTCGCAGAGCGGCCCCGGGGACGCCACGCGGCCGATGTTCCGCGAATGAGCCAGGCGGGGCCTGGCAGAATGCCGCCATGCGCGACTCAAAGATCGTCGACTTCCTGGCCGAGCTGGCCGACAGGGTGCCCGCGCCCGGCGGCGGCGCGACCGCGGCCCTGCACGCGGCGCAGGCCGCCGCGCTGCTCGGCATGGTGGCCCGCTACACCACCGGCGAGAAGTACGCCGGCCACGCCGGCACCGTCACCGGGGTGATCGCCGAGACCGACACCCTGCGGGGACAGGCGCTGAAGCTGGCCGAGGAGGACGCCGCGGCCTTCACCGCGGTCACCGACGCCTACCGCCTGCCCAAGGGCGAGGAGCGCAGCGCCGCCATCGCCAGGGCGCTGGCCGCCGCCGCCGAGCCGCCCGCCCGCGTGACCGAGACGGCCACGCGCGTCGTCGAGCTGTGCGAGCTGCTGCTGCCCATCGCCAACCGCAACCTCGTCACCGACGTGGCCGCCGCCGCGGACGCCGCGCGCGCCGCGCTCTCCACCGCCAGGGTGAACGTCGAGGTCAACCTGGGCGGCATCGAGGACGAGCGGGCACGCCAGGAGCTGACCGGCCGCCTGTCCGGCGTCGACGCGACCATCGCCAGAGCCGACGCGGTGGCCGCCTCCGTACGCGAGGAGATCAACCCGTGAAGACGTTGCCGGGCAAGGAACTGGCCGCCGCCATCCGCGCCCAGACGCAGGCCGAGGCGGCCGCCGGCCGGCAACCGCGCCTGGCCGTGGTGGTGGCCACGGCCGACGAGGCGAGCCTGTGGTACGTCCGCTCGATCGCCAAGGCCGCCGCCGGCGTGGGCATCGCCTGCGACCTGGTCGACCTGGGCCCCGGCGCGACCCCCGACCAGATCGGCGAGACGCTGGCCCGGCTCAGCGCCGACGCCAACGTACACGCCGTGATGCTGCAGACGCCCCTGCCCGAGGGCGCATCGGCGCAGGAGCTGGCCGGCGCGATCGACCCGCGCAAGGACGTCGACGGCGCCAACCCGCTCTCGCTCGGCCGGCTGGCGGCGGGGCTGCCCGCGTTCCCGCCCGCCACGGCCGCCGCCGTGATGGCGCTGCTCGACCACTACGAGGTGGAGCTGGAGGGGCGGCGTACCGTGGTGGTCGGCCGTTCGACCGTGGTGGGCAAGCCGCTGGCGCACCTGCTGCTCGACCGGAACGCCACCGTCACCGTCTGCCACTCGCGCACCCGCGACCTGGCCTCCGTCACCTCCACGGCCGAGGTGCTGGTCGCCGCGGCGGGCCGGGCCGGGTTGGTCGGCGCCGCGCACGTCGCGCCCGGCGCGGTGGTGATCGACGTCGGCACCAACCCCACCGAGGACGGCGGGCTGACCGGCGACGTCGCCTCCGACGAGGTCGCGGGCGTGGCGGGCGCGCTCACCCCGGTGCCCGGCGGCGTGGGGCCGGTGACGACCGCCCTCCTGCTCCGCCACACCGCCAGGGCCGCGAACCTGCCGTGACCCCCGCATCCCCGCCCCCGACCCTGGCCCGTCGTCTTCCGCGCCCGCCCGCGGCGCACCGGCGCCGGGCCCGTTCCGCCCCATGTTCGCGAACCCCAGCGGAGGCCCACGATGGGTGATGTCCTGATCGTCCAGAACAGCCTCAGCGGCGGCCCCGGCCGCGTGGGCGGGTGGCTCGAGGACGCCGGGCTGAAGCTGGACGTCGTGCTCGCCCACGACGGCGCTCCCCTGCCCGGCCGCCTGGAGCACGACGCCATGATCGTGCTGGGCGGGGGCTACCTGCCCAGCGAGGACGACAGGGCGCCGTGGCTGGCCGGCACGCGGCGGCTGGCGGCCCAGGCGCTGGCGGACGGCGTGCCGTTCTTCGGGATCTGCCTGGGCGGCCAGCTCATCGCCGAGGTGGCGGGAGGCGTGGTGACCGGCGACACCGGGGCGCCCGAGAACGGCAGCGTCCCGGTCACGATCCGGCCCGAGGCCGCCACCGACCCGCTCTTCCACGGCCTGCCCCCGGTGGTGCCCGCCGTCGAGCATCACAAGGACGCCGTCACCGGGCTGCCCGAGGGGGCCGTGCACCTGGCCGAGACGGCGGCGTGCCCGTACCAGGCGTTCCGGGTGGGCGAGCGGGCGTGGGGCGTGCAGTTCCACCCGGAGGTGACGCCCGCGCGCATCCGGGAGTGGCGTGCAGAAGGGTACGACCCCGGCGAGATCTACGAGCGGGCGGTGGCGGACGAGCCGGTGTCCACGCCGATCTGGCGCCGGGTCACCGGCAGGTTCGCCGCGCTCGTCAAGGAACGGGCGGGCGTCCCGGTCAGGCCACGTACGAATCCCAGCCCAGCTTGATCGCCACTGCCAGCCCGCAGGCCGCCGCCAGGTAACGCAGGCCGGAGCCCGGCATCCTGCGGGCGATCTTGGGGCCGGTCCATCCGCCGAGCAGGAACCCGGCCGCCAGCGGCGCCGCCGCACCCCAGTCCACCGGGCCGAACAGCGCGAACCCGAGCGCCGCCACCGCGTTCGCCAGCCCGGACAGCACGTTCTTCATCGCGTTGAGCTTGGCCGCGGGCTGCGCGAACGTGGCCGCCAGCACGGCGAACACCATCAAACCTCCGGCCGCGCCGAAGTAGCCGACATAGATCGTCACGGCGAACAGCCCCACCCGCGCCGTCAGCCCGTGCTCGCCGTGCGCCCGGGCGGACGGCGGGCGGGCCAGCAGCAGCGAGGCCATCGCGATCAGCCACGGCGCGATCAGCTCGAACGTCTCGGCCGGGGTCACCAGCAGCAGGAACGCGCCCGTCGCGCCGCCGATCGCGGCCACCGGGCCGAGCCGGAGCATCCGGCCGCCCTCACCGGCCAGCTCGGGCCGCGAGCCCGCCGCGGCGCCGATGCCGGTGAAGACCAGGGCGACGGTGTTGGTGACGTTCGCGGTCAGCGGGGGCAGGCCGAACGCCAGCAGCGCCGGATAGGAGACGATCGACGCGAGGCTCACGACCGTGCTCACCACGCCGGCCACCACACCGACGCCGAGCAGTCCGAGCACCTCTCCGACGATCACCTGGACATGCTAGGCGGTGACCGGATCGTGCCCTGCGGGCGGGTGGCGGCCTCGCCGCGCCGCTCTCAGGCGAGGGCCGCGGTGATGGCCTCAGCCGCAGCCCGCCAGATCGAGGTGGTGGGAGTGATGACGTCGAAGTGGTCGCCGGGCAGTTCCAGGTACGTCACGTCGTCACCGGCCCGCTCTGCGGCCTGGGCGTGCCGGCGGCCGAAGTCGATCAGGTCCAGGTCGTCGGCGGCGCCCTGGACGATGAGCTGGGGCACACCGATCGGCACCCTGAGCAGGGGCGACCCGGCTCCGTAGGCGTCCGCGCCTCCGGACGGCCGTTCTCCGCGAGCGGTGGAGGGGCCGCCCACGGCGGCGGCGACGGCACCGGAACTGAGCCACCGCCGGTCTCCCTCGACCAGGTCCAGCACGCCCGCGAGCGACACTGCCAGCGCGGCCCGCGCCCCGTCGGCCACCGCCCGCAGCGCCAGCTGCGCGCCGGCCGAATGGCCGACCACCGCCATGCGATCGAGGTCCAGATCGATCCCGAGGCCCAGCCCAGGGTGCGGGCCCCGGTCACGCCCAGGGTCATCGCCACGACCACGGCCGCGGTCATGCCCACGATCACGCCCAGCGCGATCGTCACGACCACGCCCTGGGTCATCGTGGCCGTCACGGTCAGGGTCTCGATCGGGGACGCGGCCGAGCATGGGGTCGTGGTCACACCGGCGGGCGGGGCTCCCGTCACGGTCACCGTCCCGGATGGGGCCGCCGTCGCGGGCGGGATTCCCGTCACGGGCCGGGTCACCGTCACGGCCTCCGCGGGCCGGGTCGCCGTCGCGGGCGGGGTTGCTCGGGGTG
>NZ_SMKO01000322.1 GCF_004348685.1 Nonomuraea deserti
GGCCTGATGGGGCGGGGGCTTGATGGCGAGGCTTGATGGCGGTGACCTGGATGGCGGGGGCCAAGTGGCGAAACTTGCCGGGACCTTGCCGGACCCCTGGTGGGAAACGCCGCGCCGGCCGCGCAGGACCACGGTGGAATGGGCGGTGTCGTGGTACGCGGGGAAGGCGGGGTGGCGGGATGGCCGGAGTGCTCGATCAGGTCCGCGCCGGCCGGGAGTCCGCCGGCCTGGCGCTGGTGGCCGACGCCGGCGCCGTGGTCGAGGCCGCGGCCGCCATGGCCGGGAGGTTCCGGCGGGGGAGCAGGCTGCTGTCCTTCGGCCGGGGCGCGGCGGCGGCCGACGCGGCGCACGTGGCGGTGGAGTTCAGCCACCCGGTGATCGTCGGCAAGCCCGCGCTTCCCGCGCTCTGCCTGGGCGGCGAGCCCGGCCTGCTGCCGGTGCTGGGACGGCCGGGTGACATCGCCGTGGGCGTGCTCCCCGCCGCCGGCGACCTCGCCGCCGCTCGCGAGCTCGGCATGCTGACCGTCGCCCTGGTGGCGGGGGCGACCGGTGACGCGCGCGCGACGGCAGGCGAGTCAGCGGCGGGCGTGACGATGACGGGAGCAACGGCGGCGGGCGCGACGGCGGAGGAGTCGGTGGGTGTGACGGCGGGCGCGACGGCGGCGGGCGCGACGCTGGAGGGCGTGGTGGCTGGCGCGACGGCGGCGGGGGTCGTGGCCGATCATGTGCTGGCCGCGCACAGCGAGGATCCGCTGATCGTGCGGGAGATCCACATCACGGTGTACCACCTGCTGTGGGAGCTGGCGCACGTGTTCCTGGAGTCGGAGGAGGCCAGGTGACCGGTGACGGCGAGGCGGCGCCGTCCTGCGACTCGTGCGTGACGTGCGGCGACGTCGCCGCACGCGTGCGCGTCGTCGGCCTGCTGCCCGATGGGCTGGCACTGGCCGGCACCGGCGCGGGCACGGAGGAGATCAGCGTGGCGCTGGTCGAGGCGCGTGTCGGCGACACCGTGCTGGTGCACGCGGGCGAGGCGATCGCCGTGGTGGAGAGGGCAGGCGCATGACCGAGACGATGTACCCGTTCCTGCGGCGCGACCCGCTGGACGTGCGGGCGTCCACCGAGGAGAAGGCCCGCGAGAGCCTGGAGCTGCGGCGGCGGGTCCTCGACGAGCTGATGGCGCCGCTGGCGGTGGCCGCGGCGGAGCTGGCGGCGGCGTTCCGCGACGGCGGGCGGCTGTTCGCCTTCGGCAACGGCGGCAGCAGCACGGACGCGCAGTCGGTGGCCGATCTCTGTACCGCGCGCGGCCTGCCGGCGGTGTCGCTGACCGGCGACGCGGCGCTCGTGACGGCGCTCGGCAACGATGTCGGGTTCGAGGTGGTGTTCGCCCGCCAGCTCGCCGCGCTCGGCGGCCCCGGCGACATCGCCTGCGCGCTGTCGACCAGCGGCGGCTCGGCGAACGTGCTGCGCGGCCTGGCGCAGGCCAGGAGCCAGGGCATGACGACCGTCGGCTTCGCCGGTTCCGGAGGCGGGCGCATGGCCGAGGAGCGGCTGGCCGAGCACCTGTTCGTCATCCCGTCGTCGTCGGTGCACCGGATCCAGGAGGCGCAGGCGACGCTCTACCACGTGCTGGCCGAGCTCGTCTCAGCAGATGCGCGGTAGCGGATCGCCCACCAGCACGTCGACCACCCGGGTGCCGCCGAAGGCGGTACGCAGCAGCACGAGCCCCGGCGGGTCGGCGGCGACCGTCCCGACGATCGCGGCCTCGGCGCCCAGCGGGTGGGCGCGCAGCGTGTCGAGGGCCTCCCCGGCGTGCTCGCCGTCGACCACGGCCACGAAGCGCCCCTCGCAGGCGACGTAGAGAGGGTCGAGGCCGAGCAGCTCGCACACCCCGGTCACTTCAGGGTGTACGGGGACCTGGTCCTCCTGCAGCACCACGGCCACCTCGGACGCGCGGGCCACCTCGTTGAGCACCGTGGCCACCCCGCCCCGGGTGGCGTCCCGCAGGGTCCTGACGTGCCGCGGCAGCGCCTTGATCAGGTCGGCGACGATGGCGTGCAGCGGCGCGGTGTCGGACGTGATCGCCGCCTCGATGCCGAAGTCGTCCCTGGCCAGCATGATGGCGGCCCCGTGCGCGCCGATCGGGCCCGACACGATGACCGCGTCCCCCGGCCGCGCGCCCGAGGCCGACAGCGTGACCGGCTGCTCGACGACGCCGACCCCGGCCGTGGTGACGTAGCAGCCGTCGGCCTTGCCACGCTGGACGACCTTGGTGTCGCCGGTGACGATCGTCACCTGCGCCTCCGCCGCGGCCGCCGCCATCGAGGCGGTGATGCGCCGCAGGTCGGCGACCGGGAATCCCTCTTCGAGGATGAAGCCCGCCGACAGGTGGACCGGGCGGGCCCCGCACATGGCCAGGTCGTTGACGGTGCCGTTGACGGCCAGGTCGCCGATGTCCCCGCCGGGGAAGAACAGCGGCGAGACCACGTACGAGTCCGTGGTGAAGGCCACGGGACCGTCCCCGAGCCGCACGAGCGCGCCGTCGTCCAGCGGGGCGAGCATCGGGTTGCGGAACGCCTCCAGGAAGACGGCCTCGATCAGGGTCTGGGTGGCCTTGCCCCCGGCGCCGTGGGCGAGCGTGATGCGCTCCTCCCTGACGACGGGCTTGCGCCGCCGCATCCGCTCGATGCGGTCGAGGACCTGCTGCTCGCGGATCACGGCCGGCTCGCCTCCCTCGGCTCGCGCGCCGCCGCGCTGATCTGCTCGCGGCTGAACCGCCCGAAGTTGTAGTACGCGGCACACGCGCCCTCGGAGGAGACCATGCACGTCCCGATCGGCGTCTCCGGGGTGCAGGCGGTGCCGAACACCTTGCACTCCCACGGCTTGAGCACGCCCTTGAGCACCTCGCCGCACTGGCACGATTTGGGGTCGGCGACGCGGAGGCCGGGCAGGTCGAAGACCCGTTCGGCGTCGAAGGCGGCGTAGTCGTCGGCCATGGCGAGGGCGGAGTGGGCGATGAAGCCGAGCCCGCGCCACTCGAAGTGCGGCCGCAGCCGCATCACCTGGCCCATGGCCGACAGCGCTATGCGGTTGCCGTCCCAGGGCACCACGCGGGTGTACTGGTTCTCCACCTCGCAGCGGCCCTCGGCGAGCTGCCCGAGCAGCATGTGCACCGAGGTGAGGATGTCGAGCGGCTCGAAGCCGGCCACCACCAGCGGCTTGCGGTAGTCGCGGGCGATGAACTCGTACGGCCGGCAGCCGATCACCGCCGAGACGTGGCCGGGGCCGATGAACCCGTCGAGGCGCAGGTCAGGCGAGTCGAGGATGGCCTTGATCGCCGGGATGATCATGACATGGTTGCAGAAGACGGAGAAGTTGCCGAGATCCTCGGCCGCGGCCCGCAGCACGGTCATGGCGGTGGAGGGCGCGGTGGTCTCGAAGCCGATGGCCATGAACACGACCCGCCGGTCCGGGTTGGCCCGCGCGATCTTCAGCGCGTCCAGCGGGGAGTACACCATCCGGATGTCGGCCCCCGCCGCCTTGGCGTCCAGGAACGAACCCGACCCGCCCGGCACGCGCATCATGTCGCCGAACGACGTCATGATCACGTCCGGCCGGCGGGCGATGTGGATGGCGTCGTCCACCCGGCCCATCGGGATCACGCAGACCGGGCAGCCGGGGCCGTGCACGAGGTTCACCTCGGACGGCAGGTGATCCTCCAGGCCGTGCTTGTAGATGGTGTGGGTGTGCCCGCCGCACACCTCCATGAACGTGTACCGGCGTCCCGGCCGGCAGCTCTCGGCGATCCGCCCGGCCAGCGCCCGCGCCCGGCCCGCGTCGCGGTACTCATCGACGAACCGCATCCGTGCCCCCTGGTTGTCCCCGTTACCCGATGTCCGAGCCGCGCAGCGCGTCGAGCTCGTCCGCGTACGGCTGCCCGAGCCCCTGGAGGTAGTCGAACACCGCCTGTGCCTCCCGCTCGGAGATCTTCGACAGCGCGAACCCGACGTGCACGAGCACCCAGTCGCCGGGCCGCAGCCCCTCGTCGGCGAGCAGGCCGACGTTGACGCGCCGGCGCACGCCGCTCACGTCGACGACGGCCAGGTCCTCGTGCTCCTGGACGAACTCGACCAGCTCACCGGGGATGCCGAGACACATCGGCCGCCTCCTCACCGAAGGTGACCGACTCCAGGACCAGCTCGTCGCCGCCGCTGAGGTCGACGCCCTCGTCGCCGCACAGCGGGCAGGCCGCCAGCGGGTCTGCCGACTCGGAGCGGCCGCCGCACGCGCGGCAGCCCACCGTCATCGGCGTGATGACCAGCTCCACCACGGCGTCCTGGACGGCGGTCCCGGCCGCGGCGAGCATGAAGGCCTGCCCGAAGGCGTCGTCCACGACGGCGTGGCGGGCGCCGACCCGCACCCGCGCGGCCGTGACCCGCCTGCCCGCCGCCCGCCGCTCGATCAGCTCGACCAGGCCCTCGCACATCCCGATCTCGTGCATGCCGCCCTACATTCGTTTGATCTTCATGTACCGGTGGATCTCCGGCCATTGGTGGACGACGATCGCCGCCAGCCCGCCGAGCGCGAGCAGCTTCACCACGCGCTTCTTCCACATCTCACATCACCTCACCGTGGGAGCGGATCGCGGGAACCAGGCCCGGCGTTTTCCGCAATCATTTCCATAACCAGGGACTTCACGAGGCCGGCCGCCTCCCCGACCATGGCGCGTACCGGCTCGCTGAGCTCGAACAGCGCCCCGTCGGCGGTGACCGGCTCGCAGCAGACGACCCGCACCCGGGCGGGCAGGTGGCCCATCCGCCGGGCCAGCCGCAGCACGCTGACCGGGTCCATGCCGTGTCCTTCCAGGGGGCCTTCCACGGGCCCTTCCACGGGCGCCTCACCGTCGCCTGGCAGGTCGGGATCGAGCACGGTGAGCGTGCCGGGGGCGTGGCCCCGTGGCGCCGCGTCCACGAAGATCACGCCCGTGTAGGCGCGCTGGAGCGCGTAGGCCAGGTCCATGCCGCGGATGCCGAAGTCGACGACGTCCGCGCCGGGGACGGCGGGCCCTTCGGCCAGGTGGCGGGCCACCTCGACGCCGAAGCCGTCGTCCCCGAGAAAGACGTTGCCGATGCCGGCGACCAGGATCCGGGCGCCGCCCGGCCGCTCCTCGTGCTCGCCCACCGGCTCGATCTCCTCGGCCGAGTAGAAGAACCGGTGCCCGGGCATCCTGGCCTCGCCCAGGTCGCGTCCGGGATCGTCGGCGAGCGTGACCGCGACGTGCAGGGTGCCCTCGTCGTCCTGCTCGACGCTCTCCACGACCGCCACCCGGCCGTCGAGGACGAGGTCGAAGACGTCCGTCCGGCTTCTCGGCCGCAGCCGGACCAGGCTGCCAGAGCCGACCACCGTCCCGTCCACGATCACCTCGCCGGGGCCGCGCCCGGCCATCCGCGTCCAGAAGTCGTTCATGCCTGTGGCTCCGTCCTGCGCATGAGGCCGTGCAGGCGCATCAGGTCCTCGGGGGCGAGCGCGGTGCAGCGGTCGAGGATCGCGCGGGCGCGCGGGTCGCCCTCGCGGATCTCCTGCCGCTCCTGGTCGCTGAGCGCGAGCACGCTCAGCGTGAGCAGCTGGTCGATCTCGGTGTTGTCGAAGAGGTCGCCGGGGCTCTCGGGCGCGATCTCCGGGTGGTCGTACAGGATGATCGGCGAGGCCAGGACGGTGTGCCGGTCGCCGTGCGGTCCCGCGAGCACCGGCCAGGCGCCCTCGTTGCGGCACGCCTCGGCGTGTTCGCGCAGCTCCGGCGGCGGATCCGTGAGCGAGACGAACCGGGCCCGCGGCCCGTGCAGCACGGTGTGCGCGGAGACCAGCGTGCGGCGCAGCGCGTCGGCGCGGGTGCCCGGACCCCAGGGCGTGGTGTTGACCACCTCCACGGCGATCGTGAACAGGCCGGGCCGCAGCCGCCGCGCGCTCGCCTCGATCCGGCCGCGCAGCGCCTCCCAACTGCGTACCACCGTCCCCGCC
>NZ_SMKO01000323.1 GCF_004348685.1 Nonomuraea deserti
AATCCGGCCGCACCTCGGCGACCATCCGCACCGCTCGGCGGCGCAGCTCGGCGGGGTAGGGAGACTTACCAGGCATGGACTCGATCCTCTCAAGAGATCAAGTCTCCACCGAACCCGGGGCGATTCACTATTTCGTGGGGCAGACCACCGCTTCGGCCGCTTGATTGAGAATCGAGACGGCCTCTTGGGTGCCAACGGTCAGTGTGGTGGACACGGCGAACTGCACGCGCCCATCCGGAGAGGTGTAGGTCGCAGCCAAGAATCCGGGCGCGGCGCCCGCACGCGCCTGGATCTCCGGCTCCGCTCGGCACAGACGTTCGGCGGGAGGCGGTTCCTGTTGGCCCGGCGGCAGTTCGTCGATCACCCGCTGAAGGTCATCTGGCAACAACTTGCCCATGTCGGACGCGCGCTGGAACCTGCTGACGTCACGCGCAGTGGAGACCACTCCTCCGGCGCCCACGCCGTAACTCGCATTGAACCGATCCATGTCGCGGAGCTTGCCATCGGCATCGCGGGCGTAGCCGTGCCCGTGCGGGCCCTTGATGCCTTCGGGGGGCTTGGTGGTCAGATAGCTGCGGGTCATCTTGAGCGGGTCGAAGATCCGCCGCTCGAACTCCCCTGCCAGGGGGTTGTCGGTGAGCTCCTCGATGGTCATTCCGAGGAGGACGTAGTTGGTGCTGGAGTAGGAGAACTTCTTGCCCGGTTCGCCCGTTCGGGGCAGACTCCGGGTCTTCTTCACCAGGTCGATCGGCGGGTAGTAAGTCGTGAAGTCGAATCTGTCGACTATGCCGAGGAAGTCGGGGATGCCGGAGGTGTGCTGGATGAGCTGTCGGATGGTGATCTCGTCGGCCCGTTCCACCAGGTCCTGCTCGGCCACGATCGGCAGTACGTCGCTGAGCTTGTCGTCCAGGCCGAGCTTGTCCTCCTCGACCAGTTGCAACGCTACGGTGGCGGTCATGCGCTTGGTCTGGGATCCGATGCGGTAGCGGGCGTTCTCGGGGATCTTCCCGCCCTTGCCGTCCAGAAACCGGGAGCCGGCCGTACCACCGTCGACGCGCTTGCCGTCAACGTGGAGCTCACCGATGGCTCCGACGACCCCCGGATTCTTCGCCAGGGTGGTCAGCGCCTTCTGCACATCCCCGAATCGCGGCTTGGACTCGGCGGCGGCGGGCGGCACGCAGCCTAACGTTAGGATCGCGCAGGCCAGCCCGCGATGCCGATGACCTTCGTGCGATTCATACCAGTGATCCTTCCTTGCTGGAAACATCTGGAAGACGCCAGTCGCAGGCCCGGAACTCGCAGAGCCGGGGTCCGCGCGACGCCGGCCTCATGTCTAGAGCAGCGGACGTTTCTGTACCGTTTCCGGCCCGCAACCGTCGCCTATCGACGCTCCTGCGTCACCACTGAGCGCGAGCGATACCCAAAGGCGATTGGGGGCCACTATTTGTGTGCACAACTCTGCTTGAAACGGTCGTGGTCCACGTACATCACCCGGGTCTCCAGCGCGACGTGCTGCGCGATCTCGTGGGTGTTGCCGGGGGTGGGCAGCCCGGCGCCGATGTCCGGGAACTGCCGGATCCCGGCCTCGCCAGCGAGGTGGCGCACCGCTCGGACGAGGAACTCGCGCTGCAGCCTGGCGACCATGGCGAAGTCGGGGAACAACCGCAGCAGCGTCTCCCCGCCTCCCCGTCGACGGGGAAATGGTCCTTACCGCCCAGGAGAAAGTTTCACACCCGCGCGGAGTGCGGGACGGTGGTGTCACACCGGCCCGGCGTGGCGGCGTCGTTGTCCGTCATGGCGCTCTGTCCGGAGGTTCGTGGACGGTTCGGACGCTACAACACCTCCGCCCGCGGCGCCGGGGAGCAGACGGCGAACCGTGCCCGCCCGCCTCCCCGTTACATTGGACCGGTGAGCCACGACCAGCACGGCCTGGCGATGAGCGGGGCGAGCACCGCCGCGGCGCGGCACTACGACCGGGCCATCGACGAGCTGCTGCACCTCCGGGTGGAGGTCGCCGCGGAGACGAAGGCGGCGCTGGCCGACTCCCCCGGCTTCCCGATGGGCAACGTCCTGTCGGCGTACCTGGGGCTGCTCACCACCGAGGCCGACGACGCGCGCAAGGCCCGAGCGCGGTTCGGGGCGTTCCGCCGCGTGGTCGACGAGGCGTCGCTGCTGCCCCGCGAGCGCACGCACGTGGCCGCCGTGCAGGCGCTGCTCGACGGCGACTTCCTGCGGTGCGGCACGCTGCTGGCCTGGATCACCGTGGAGCACCCGCGCGACGCCCTGGCACTGCTCGCGGGCCACCAGATCGACTTCTTCACCGGCGACGCGCGCTCGCTGCGCGACCGCATCGGAGGCGCGCTGAACGCCTGGCGCCACGACGACCGGCATTTCGGGCACGTCCTCGGCATGTACGCCTTCGGTCTCGAAGAGGCGGGCCACTACGACCGGTCCGAGGAGGTGGGGTTGCGCGCGGTCGAACTCAACCCGCGCGACGTGTGGGGCATCCACGCGGTGGCGCACACGTACGAGATGCAGGGCCGCTTCGGCCACGGCCTGCGCTACCTCGACGCGCGGCTGCCCGACTGGTCCACCGGCACGTTCTTCAACGTCCACACCTGGTGGCACTACTGCCTGTACGCGCTGGAGTCCGGCGACGTGGCGCGGGCGCTGGCGATCTACGACGCGGTGCTGGCGGGCGGGCAGTCGAGCATGGAGCTGCTCGACGCCGCCGCCCTGCTCTGGCGCCTCCACCTGGAAGGCTCCGAGCAGCACGAACGCTGGCGCGCGCTGGCCGACGCCTGGCCGCCGCGGGTGGCCGAGCCGTTCTACGCGTTCAACGACATGCACGCCGTCATGGCGTACGTGGGCGCGGGCCGCATCGGCGACGCCGAGCAGCTGATCATGGAGCGGGAGGCGTACGTGCTGGAGCCGCGTCCCGGCGTCACCAACCACAACATGACGCTGCAGGTCGGGTTGCCGGTGTGCCGGGCCATCGTGGCGTACGGGCGGGGCGACCACGCCTCGGTGGTGGAGCTGCTGTACCCCATCAGGCATCGGGTCAACGAGTTCGGGGGCAGCCACGCGCAGCGGGACGCCGTACAGAAGACCCTGCTGGAGGCGGCCCTGCGGGCGGGGCTTCGTGACGTCGCGCGGGCGCTGGTGAGCGAGCGGATCAACGTGCGGCCGTGCAGCCCGTACAACTGGCTCAAGCAGGCGGCGCTCGCCGACCAGCTCGGCGAGCGTGCCGCCGCCACGGCCGCCCGGCTCCGCGCCGACGACCTCGCCAGGACCGGCGGCCGCCCATGACCGCCCGCCAGGCACAGGCGGCACAGGCGGCCGGACAGACCCTGAACAACCGGGCAGACCGTGACGGCCCGACCGATCATGAACAGCCGGACAGACCATGGCCAGCCCGACCGATCATGAACAGCCCGACGGACGGGACAGGCCCGAGGGACGGACGGACAGGCAGTCCCGACGGACAGGCAGACCAGACACACAGGCAGGCCAGACAGATGCAAGGCAGGCCAGATGCATGGGCGGGCCGGACGGGCGGGCGGACCGGGCGAGAAGCAGGCTGGGCGGAGACCGACCCGGGCGGAGACCGACCCGGGCGGAGACCGACCCGGGCGAGGTGGACCCGGGCGAGGCCGAGGGGATGAGAACCGTTGGGCGGGACGGGATCTGTCGGAGGTGGCCGATAAGGTGCGCGTCATGGATCGGCAACTCACCTTGATGGTCGTGCACGCCCACCCCGACGACGAATGCCTGAGCACCGGAGGCATCCTCGCCCGCTACTCCGATGAGGGCGTCCGCACAGTCCTGGTCACGTGCACCAACGGCGAGCAGGGCGACGACCAGGGCGGCGTCAAGCCGGGCGAGCCGGGTCACGATGCCGCGCGGGTGGCCGGGCGGCGGCTGGCGGAGCTGCGCGAGTCCGTCTCCCACCTGGGCGTGGACCATGTGGAGCTGCTCGGCTACCGCGACTCCGGCATGGACGGGTGGGAGACCAACGGCCACCCCGACGCGTTCGCCAACGTGCCGGTCGACGTGGCCGCCGCCAAGCTCGGCGCGCTCATGGAGCACTACCGGCCGCAGGTCGTGGTGACCTATGACGAGACGGGCGGCGGCGGTTACGGCCATCCCGATCACGTCCAGACCCACCGCGTCACGGTCGCCGCCACCGAGGCGACCGGCATCCCCGACAAGCTCTATTACACGGCGATGCCCAGGTCCTCGATCAAGCGGATGTTCGAAGCCATGCGCGCCAACGGGATCGAGCTCGACTTCGAGCCCTCCGACGACTTCGGCACCCCCGACGAGCGGGTCACCACGATCATCGACGTCGCCGGCTACACCGAGCGCAAGCTCAAGGCGCTCGAGGCCCACGAGAGTCAAGGGGAGAACATCTTCCTGCTGCGCATGCCCGAGGAGGTGCAGCACCAGGCGTTCTCGCACGAGGCGTTCGAGCGGAAGCGGAGCACGGTCGACACCCCCCGCCACGAGGAGGATCTGTTCGCGGGCCTGCGTGACGCCTAGCGTCCGGCCGCCTCTCGGTGCCGGCCCCTGAGCCGCCGGTGCCCAGGGCGGCGGTGACGGACCGTCACATTGCCGCACGCCCGCGGCGGTGACGGACCGTCACATAGTCGCGCGGCGACGCGGTAGCGGACCATCATGGCCCCACACCGACAGCGGTAGAGGGCCGTCACGTAGCCGTGCGCCGCGACGGTGGCGGGGCGTCACATAGCCACACGCCGGCGGTAGTAGCGGACCATCATGGCCACACGCCCACGGCGGCAGCGGACCATCACATGGCAGCACGCCCACGGCGGTAGCGAACCGTGACATGGCCGCACGCCGACGGCGGTAGCGAACCGTCATATGGCTGCGCGCCCGTGGTGGTGGCGGGCCGGCATTGCCGCACGCCCGCGGCGGTGGCGGGCCGCCGTATTGCCACGCACCAGCGGCGGTGGTTGCGGGCCGTCACGTGGTTGCGTGGCGGGGGGTCGGGTTCGCCCAGGGGGGGTTGGCGCCGGCGACCGAGCACGTCAGCGCCGCGACCCGGGCCGCGAACTCCGCCGCCGCGACCGCCGCCCGCAGGTCGAGTCCGTCGAGACGACCGCCGAGGAGGCCGTTCGCGTCGAGGGTGTGCAGCAGCCCGGCGGTGAACGCGTCACCCGCGCCGACCGTGTCCACGACGTTCACCTGGGGCGCCGCCACGGTGGCCCGCTCGCCGTCCACGGACACCAGGGCGCCCGCCGCGCCTCTCGTGATGACGACCAGTCGGGCGCCGGCGGCGTGCCAGGCGTCGCAGGCACGTTCCATCGACGTGCCGGGCAGCAGGAAGTCCAGGTCGTCGTCGCTGAGCTTGAGGATGTCGGTCCACTCGCACCAGCGGGTGATCTGATAGTCCTCCCGGGAGGCGAGGCTGGGGCGGACGTTCGGGTCGACCGAGATGGTGGCGTGCTCGGCGGCGGACCGCGCGAACTCCTCCACCGCCTCCCGCCCCGGCTTCTTGACCAGGGCGATCGAACCCGTGTGCAGGCAGTTGACCGGGCCGAGGCGCCGCAGGTCCAGCTCGTACGGTTTCCACTGCCAGTCGGCCGTGCCGTCGGCGTAGAAGGTGTAGGTCGCCCGGCCCTGAGGGTCGAGGGCGGCGACGGAGAGCGTGCTCGGCTCCTCCGCCTCGATGGAGGCCGACAGGTCCACGCCCGAGCCGGCGAGGTGGTCGCGGAGCAGCTCACCGAAGACGTCTTTCGACAGGCGGCCAAGGAATCGGGCCGGGGTGCCGAGCCGGGCCAACGCCACGGCCGTGTTCGCCGGCCCGCCTCCCGGCAGCGCGCGCAACACCAGCCCCTCCGTCCCGCCTCCCAGCCACAACGTCCCGTCGCCCTCCTGTTC
>NZ_SMKO01000324.1 GCF_004348685.1 Nonomuraea deserti
GCCCACTCGACCACCAGCTGACGAAGATGCTCCGGCAGCCATCGGCGGCCGCAGCGATGATCCTTTGTGGCGCGTCGGCGCTCAACGCTGGCTGCTCCACACGACCACTCACCTCGCTGATCGGTTTTGCAGATGAATCCTTCCCGAATCGCTTGTTTCCGCCCCAGCGCGCGGGGGTGTTGGCTCGAAGCGAACAAGTGTGACCGTCGGCGCCGGCAACAGGTCGGTGGCCGGCCCCCTGCTTCGACCGGTCCGGAAGACCGATCCCGCGCAGACATCGATGCACCGCCACAGGGAGTACGGCCATGGGCATCATCGCTTGGATCATCCTCGGACTGGTCACCGGACTGGTCGCCAGAATGCTGGTCCCCGGCAAAGACTCGCAAGGTCTGATCATCACTTTCGTCCTCGGCATCGCCGGTGCGCTGTTGGGCGGTTTCGTGGCCACCGAGGTGTTCCACGTCTCGGGCATCCAGGGCTTCTTCAACCTGTCCACCTGGGTCTGCGCCATCGTCGGCGCGGCAGTCCTGCTGCTCGCCTACAACCTCATCACCGGCCGGCGCACCGGACGTCGAACCGGCCACTGGGCCGGCCGCCGATGACCTCTCCCAGCACTCCCATCACCTCACCCGCCTGGCGCGGCGGAGGTGATGGGTGATGCCCGTCGCCATGGCCACCGCCCTGGGCTTGGCTCGGTGGCCGCGCACCTTGCGATCATCGCCCGGCACCACCGTCGCGAGCACCGTTCCGCCAGACCTCGCAGCCGGCGGTGGACAGCCGGAGGCGTTCGCCGCTCGCGGTGGAGATGGGCCACGATGGCCAGTGTGAGCAACGATGACGACGCACGTGCCGAGCTGGAGGACTGGAGTGAGCTCATCGGCCGAATTCGTTACGACGGGCCACGTCCTGGGGGCGCCGGCGACGAGCGGTTGGCGGATGAGGCGGCGTCCAACGTGTTTTCCAGTTGGGGACGACCCGACAGCTCTGCCGAGATGAACAACCTGATCTGTCGTGCCTTGGAGCTCGGCTACCTGCGGGCCCTGCAGGACGTACGCGAGCAACGTATCGCCGGGCTGAGGCCCACCGACTGACACCGGTACGAAAGACACGACCCGCCTTCGCGCACCCGCTCAGCCCCAGCCCTTTCCCGCTCCAGCACTGTCCTGGCCCGGATCAGCGAACTCGTCGTTTCGTGGATGCGGCGATTCGGTCGTCGGGTTGACCTGCGGCTCATGGCTCGAGCACATTGTCTGGTCTCAGGCATTCTTCTGGTGGTGCGCTGCTGTTCGCTCTACCTGATCCTCTGGCGAGTCGATCAGTTCCTGGCCTTCCACATCACGATGCTGTGTTGCGTGGTCCAGTGAACTGGCGACATGGTCGTTGCCGGGACGCGTCGCGCAGGTCGCCCCGTCGCCCCCCAGCTGGCGGTGCTTGGGCTGCACGTGCGCCAGTTCGCCGAGATGATGATGCACCGCCACGGCCACAACTTGGAGACCTGGATGAACGCGGTTCTCAACGACGACCTGCCCGGGCTGCACTCCATCGTCCCCGGCTACGCCGGTACCAAGACGCCGTCACCGCCGGGCTGACCGTGCCCTACAGCTCCGGGCCTGTCGCAGGGCATGTCACCGGACCAAGATGCACAAACGGCAGATGCATCCTGCTGGCTGATCAACCACGGTCCGATCACGGAATGTCTGCCTGATCCCACACTGGGCCGTCGTTGACAACAGTCAAAGAACGTAACGACGCCGGTTCCTCACGTACTCCTCTCCGCTATCGCTCCCCGGGTCTACGCATCTGGCAGTGCTGACGCACCCCTTCACCCGGTGGGCGGTGAAGACGTCTCCGTAATGAGCGGGGACTTCGACGGGGAGCCGGAGGCGTTGGAGGCGATCGCCCGTGCCGTGGACGAGCGGCGCAGCCTGATGTTGACCCGGGCGAGATATGACCGTGAGGCCGACGTGAATGGCGTGGTCATCAACCTCGCCAACGTGGTGTCGGTGCGGGTGTCGAAGACAGACAGCGCCGCCCTCGTGCTCCAGTCCGGAGAGCGGGCACCAAAGGGCCAGCCGCCCACCACTCCCAGGCGTCGTTCCGTGACTTCCCGGGCCTGGCCGGGCTGGTCGGCATCCAGCACGGGAGCCCGAGCCCGAGGCATCACTTTCGCCCTGGCCAATCTCCGCTCGTACACCTCCCACGTCCTGCGCGTCACCGGCCTGAACCGCAACTGCAGACGATGGCCTGACCGGACTGGTACGGCTTGCATCGCGGGCTGGTCAGGAAGAAGTGGACTTATCCAGCCAAGACGGGTTGGCCGCCCTTCTCGGTGGACGCATCGCGTCGATGAGGGTGTCGAGCGGCACACGCGCGAATCCGATGCGGGTGTCGCTCGCCCCATAGGGCAGCCACACGGCGTCATCGTGAAGCAGGCCGCCGCAGGAGTACACGACATTGGGCACGTAGCCTTCGCGTTCGGTGCCGTCGGCGGTGAGGAGCGCTCCGGGAAGTTCGGCGATGACACGGTGCGGCTCGTGAAGGTCGAGAAGCAGGGCGCCGATGGAGTAGTCACGCATGGGGCCGACGCCATGGGTCAGGACGAGCCAGCCGAAGCTGGTCTCGATGGGGGATCCGCAGTTGCCCACTTGGATGAGTTCCCAGTCCCGGCGGGGGGTGTGCAGTGGCGTCGGTGCTTGCCAGGTGTTGTGCCGGTCGAGGGTCGTGAGCCCGATGGTCTCGCCGTCGGAGCGGCACAGCGCCAGCGTCCGTCCGCCGACCGGTCGTGGGAAGAGCGCCATGCCTTTGTTGACGGCCGCCGGGCCGCGCATGGGAGTGATCTCGAAGTGGCGCAGGTCGTCGCTGGCGATCAGGTGTGAGCGGATGTGCCTCCCGTCGTATGCGGTGTAGGTGGCCCGGTACGAAAGTGTGCCGTCCTGGTCGACGATTCGTACGAACCGCGCGTCCTCCATGCCGTTGGATTCGGCCGCGGTCGACGGCCAGAGGACTCGCCGATGCAGGGGGAGATCGGCGGGGAAGGCAACGGCGTAGTCGGAGTGCGTCGCGCGGCGCATCTCTTCCAGAGTCGGCTGTGTGGAGGTGCGGGTGAGCAGGTCGGCGGGGAGCCGGGCGATCGCGTGCTCGAAGTCGTTGTCGTCGAAGCGTTCCGACAGGGATCGCAGGACGGCGCCCGTCACCTCGTTGTCCCAGGCGCCGTCGCAGAGCCCGGCGGCGAGCAGATCGCGCCGATGGCGGGTCCGAAGCCGGCACCCGACGGACAGCGTTCCTGAGCGGTCGGCGATCGCCAGCTCGGAGCCGGGGCCGAGAAGTGCCGTGGCGAAGCCGATCGAAGACAGGTGTCCCTCACCGATCTGCCGCAGGCTGATCGCCACACGGAGTTGTCCGGGGCGCAGGCCGGACTGGTCGGGATGGGGGACCATGGAGGGATTGCACACAGCCGCGCCCTCCACAGCGTACTCATGACTGAAGTAGGCGCCCACGAGGAGGCGGGCCGTCAGGGACAGCTCGACGTCGCGCGGGACGCGATGGCGGACCAGGTCGTGGTGATGGGCGAAGGTCGTTTCGAGGTCGTGGTGCCGGTTGCCGAATCGTTGCAGCGTCTCCTGGAGCATTTCGGTGGTCTGGTCTTCGCCCAGGAGCATGATGCGGTCGATCAGCGCGGCGGCCCTGGTACGGGTGAGCGCGGCGTCCTCGCCGGGCACGAAGAACTTGATGATCACTCTTCGCGGATCGGGAGTGAGGGTCGGGCCGAGCCGCGTGGCCAGGTCCCTGATGGTCACGAGAGCCGCCTGGCATGCTGCATGGTGGAGATCAGCGCGATGGTCGACTCCGCTCCCTGGTTGAGGTTCGGACCGTGCTCGGTCAGGCCGTCGTAGCCGCCGCCGGTCGCCGGGTCCCACATCGGAACGCCGGCGTCGTTGGCTCCCTGGAACCACGCCACCGACAGTCGTACCCGATCCTGCCACGCGTTGTCGCCGGTCACGTGGGCGGCGGTGGCGCAGGCGTCGGCGAGCGCGGCCACCTCGATCGGCTGCTGGTCGTAGCGGGCCTGAGGCGCGTCCTGTCGCCAACCGATGGCGGGTACGACCGCGAGCAGGCCGTCCTTGGTCTGGATGTCCGACAGCCAGGCCAGCATGCGCAGGCCGGTGGTGAGCAGCTGCCGGTCATCACTCAGATCCCCGGCGGCGATGATCACTTCGGCGAGAACGGCGTTGGCGTAGGTCAGGTGCGGTTGCGGCCACGGCCAGGAGGGGTTCTCCGAGGGCGTGCCGATCGCCTCCACGGCGTCCATCAGCAGGGAGGCGGCCACGGTGCTGTCCGGGGTGGTGCGCAGGACCTCCGCCGCGCCGAGCCCGGCGAAGGCCATGGCGCGTGGATGCGGGGAGCGCTGTTCGGCGCCGAGAACGAAGGCGTGCAGCGCTTCGTCCCGGATCCAAGGGATGGCGTTGCGGGACGCTGCGGTGCCCAGGCCCCACATCGCTCGTCCCCACCAGTCGCCGACGCCCGGCAGTTCGCTCCAGCGGCGGTCGAAGGTGAGCCGGTTGCGGAACGCGCCGGAACGATCCTGCGCGTGGGTGAGGAAGGCCAGGTAGGACTCGGCCAGCCGGGTCAGCTGCTGGGCGGGGCGCGGCTCGCGGCTGGCGACGATGAGGCCGCGGGCGACGTCGTCTGTGCAGTAGCCGTGCTCGCGGCGGACGACTGCGTGCCGGGCATGCTCAAACAGGCCGGTGCCGTCGCTCATCCGGAGCAGGTGCTTGAAACCGGGATCGGCGGCGCTCATGGCAGCATTGCGGCCGGCCGCGCGGCGACGAGCGACCGGCCGAGGCCGTCGTATCGGGCCGCGACCGCCGGCCACAGCAGGGTCGGGATCAGGGCGCGGGTACGCCCGGTGAGATTGTTGGCCAGCCCGGTTTGCGTGAGGACGCGACGGATGGCGGAGGCGAGCGCGGCGGGGTCGCCGTGGGGAACGAGCAGCCCCGGGCCGCTGGTGAGCAGCTCCACGGCGTGCGGAAAGGTGGTGGCGACGACCGGCACGCCGGCGGCCACGGCCTCGATGAGGACACCGGACGTGACCTGCTCCGCCGAGTCATAGGGCAGGATGACGACGTCCGCCGAGCGGACCAGCCGGCTCAGCGAGTCCTGATCCCGGTAGACGGGGTCGTGTCGTATGGCCGTGGACACCCCCAGCTGGGCGGCGAGATCGTGCAGGCCGTCGCGATAGGCCTCGCCCTGGAGCTCCAGCACTTTGGGGTGGGTCTTGCCGGCGATCGTGTAGATCGGTGAGGGGTCGAGGCCCCTCAGGAGCGCGAGGGCACGTACCGCCCATTCGATCCCTTTGCCTGGTCCGAGCAGTCCCCACGTGAGCAGGTGCGGATGGGGGCGGCGCTGAGCCGGGACCCGCATGTGGTCGGCGGTCCCGTGCGGAATGACGAACACCTTGCCGGCATCCACCCGGTAGCCGGCCTTCAACCGGTCACGAGCGGTGCCGGTCATGGTCACGATCGCGCCGGCGGCGTCCCCGATCTCCTCGAGCAGGGCTTTCTGCGGGGGAGTGGGCCTGGCCAGGACGGTGTGCAGGACCACGATGCTCGGCACGGTGAGGCACCGCAGCAACGGCAGGACGTCCTGGCCGTCCAGACCGGGGTAGATGCCGTACTCGTGCTGCACGATGGCCACGTCGAAGTCCTCGAGAGCGCAGGCTGCGGCCTGCCAGCCGCCGAGCCCGCCGGGGTTCCAGGTGTGCACGACCCCGGGCTGCGGCCGTTCGTCGTCACCTTCCGCGGTGACACGGACAATCCCGCCGGACCTGCCGCCCATGGCCAGATGGGCGGCCAGGGCGGAATTGAAGGTCGCGAGCCCGCACTGGGTGGGCGGG
>NZ_SMKO01000325.1 GCF_004348685.1 Nonomuraea deserti
AATCGGAGAACATCACCCCACGAAGCGGACGCGGCAACAACGGCTCGAACCCGGCGCAGATCTCCTCCAACGCCTCCGCGAACACCGGGAAGTGCTCAACCAGCACCGAACCCATCCCGACCCGCTGGCTGCCCTGACCCGCGAACAACAGAGCCAGCTTCCCGCCAGAACCACTCCCCGAGATCGCAACGGACGGATCGTCGGCCAGCGCCCGCAACCCCGCCACCAACTCGTCCCGATCAGCACCCACCACGACCGCACGCTGCTCCAGCACCGCCCGGCCCGCCGCCAACGACCACGCCACATCCGCGAGGTCCACCTCCGGCCGCGCCGTGATCCACGACGCGAGCCGACCAGCCTGCGCCCCAAGCGCCTCCCGGCTCTTCGCCGACACCAGCCAGGGCACCACCGGCACCCGTTCCACCGGCTCAGGCTCCGGCTCCACAACCGGACCCTGCTCGATGATCACGTGAGCGTTGGTGCCGCTGATCCCGAACGACGACACGGCAGCCCGGCGCGGACGGTCTGCCTGGTCCCACGGACGGGCCTCGGTCAGCAGCTCGACCGCACCCGCCGACCAGTCCACATGCGGAGAAGGCTCGCCCACATGAAGCGTCTGGGGAAGCATGCCGTTGCGCAGCGCCATGACCATCTTGATCACACCGCCCACACCGGCCGCGGCCTGCGTGTGACCGATGTTCGACTTCAGCGAGCCCAGCCAGAGCGGCTGGTCCCGGTCCTGCCCGTACGTGGCCAGGATGGCCTGCGCCTCGATCGGGTCACCGAGCTTCGTACCGGTGCCGTGCGCCTCCACCGCGTCCACATCCGCCACCGACAACCCGGCGTTCGCCAGCGCCTGCCGGATCACCCGCTGCTGCGACGGACCGTTGGGAGCGGTCAGACCGTTGCTGGCGCCGTCCTGGTTGATCGCGCTGCCCCGCACCACGGCGAGCACGTGATGTCCGTTGCGCTCCGCGTCCGACAGCCGCTCCACCAGGAGCATGCCGACGCCCTCGCCCCAGCCGGTGCCGTCGGCGTCGGCGGAGAACGCCTTGCACCGGCCGTCGGCGGACAGGCCGCGCTGGCGCGAGAACTCGATGAAGGTGCTGGGCGTGGCCATGACGGTCACGCCGCCGGCCAGCGCCAGGTCGCACTCGCCCGACCGCAACGCCTGGACTGCCAGGTGCAGGGCCACCAGCGAGGAGGAGCAGGCCGTGTCGACCGTGACGGCGGGGCCTTCCAGTCCCAGGCTGTAGGACACCCGGCCGGAGGCGATGCTGCCCGAGCTGCCCGTGCCGATGAGCCCTTCGAGCTCACCTGGCACAGCCGACAGCTGGGGCGCGTAGTCGTGGTACATCACACCGGCGAACACGCCGGTCCGGCTGCCGCGCAACCGGGTCGGGCTGATCCCGGCCCGCTCGATGGCCTCCCACGACGTCTCCAGCAACAACCGCTGCTGCGGGTCCATGGCGAGCGCTTCACGCGGCGAGATCTCGAAAAATCCCGGATCGAACTGGGCGGCGTCATACAGGAACCCGCCGTGCCGCGCGTACGAGGTGCCCCGGCTGTCCGGGTCCGGGTCGTAGAGCTTGTCCAGGTCCCAGCCACGGTCGGCAGGGAACTCCCCCACCCCGTCGCGAGCCTGCGCCACCAGCTCCCACAGATCCTCCGGAGACAGCACACCACCCGGATACCGGCACGCCATCCCCACGATCGCGATCGGCTCGTCGACCGTCTTCGTAGCGGTCACGGTGGACTGGGCGGCCTGCCCGCCGGCCATCTGGTTGGCCAGGTGGTCGGCGATGGCCTCAGCGGTCGGGTAGTCGAAGATGAGCGTGGCCGGGAGCGACACGCCGATGGCGGCCGTGAGCTGGTTACGGAACTCGACGGCCGTCAGGGAGTCGAAACCGAGCTCCTGGAAGGCGCGGTCGGGCTGCACCGCGTCCGCCGAGGCGTGGCCCAGCACCTTGGCCGCTTCCTTGCGGACGAGTTCCAGCAGCAGCATCCTGCCGCGTTCCGCGCCCTCCAGCCCGGCGAGCCGGCGGGCCAGCTTCGACCCGGTCGAGCGGGCCACCTGCCGTACCGACCCGCGCACCAGGCCGCGCAGCAGCGCGGGAAGGCGGGAGCCGCGGCCGGCCAGCGCGCTCGTGTCGACGCGCAGCGGCACCAGCACCGCCGCGTCCGAGCCCGATCCGGCGTCGAACAGGGCCAGCGCCTCGTCCACCGTCAACGCCGGCAGGCCCTGGCGCCGCATCCGTTCGAAGTCGGCCTCGCTCAGCGAGCCGCTCATGCCCGCGTCGGTCTCCCACAGCCCGTACGCCAGTGACGTGGCGACCAGCCCCGACGTCCGCCGGTGCACCGCCAGGGCGTCGAGGAACACGTTCGCCGCCGCGTAGTTGGCCTGCCCTGCCGCCAGGACGGAACCGCCGGCGGACGAGAACAGCACGAACGCCGACAGGTCCAGGTCACGGGTGAGCTCGTGGAGGTGCCACGCCGCGTCGGCCTTCGGTCCAAGGACCCGGTGCAGCCGTTCCACCGACAGCGACGCGACCAGCCCGTTGTCGCTCACGCCCGCGGCGTGCACCACGCCGCGCAGCGCGCGCTCGTCGGGAATGGACACGATCAGCGCGGCCAGCGCGTCACGGTCGGCCACGTCGCAGGCCGCCACGTCCACCTCGGCGCCCAGCTCCGACAACTCCGCCACCAGCTCGGCCGCACCAGGCGCGTCGAGACCGCGCCGGCTGACCAGCAACAGGTTCCTGACCTCGTGCTCGCTGACCAGATGGCGGGCCACCAGCGCGCCCAGCCCACCCGTGCCCCCGGTGACCAGGACGGTCCCCTCGGGTCCGAACACCGGCTCGCCGGCCGAGGTCCCGGCCCTCACCAGCCGCGGAGCCCGGATCTGGCCGCCGCGGACGGCCGCCTCCGGCTCTCCGGAGGCCGCCACGCCGGCCAGCGTGTCCCACGACTCCTGATTGCCGTCCACGTCCACCAGCACGAACCGGCCCGGGTTCTCCGCCTCGGCCGCCCGCACCAGGCCCCACACCGGGGCCGCCGACACGTCCACCCGGTCACCGTCATCAACGGCCACCGCACCCCGCGTCACCACCACCAGCCGAGACGACGCGAACCGCTCGTCGGCCAGCCAGCCCTGCACCGCGCTCAGGACGTCGGCGACGATCTCGTGGACGGCGTCGAGGACCTCCGCCTCCGGCGGCGTCACCACGTACGTGACCGCGTCCGGCACGGCGCCGTCCTCGGCGATCGACGCCAGCTCGGGCAGCTCGGACAGCTCGGCGTTGTCGGGAGCGGAGACGGGAGTCCACTCCACCCGGAACAGCGACTCGGCGCGGTCGTTGCCCGCGGCGGTGAGCTGGTCCGCCGAGACGGGGCGGACGGCGAGCGACTCGACCGACAGCACCGGCGCGCCGTCGGCGTCGGCGATGGTCAGCGCGATGGAGGTCTCGCGGAGACGGGAGATCCGCACCCGTACGCTGCTCGCGCCCGCCGCGTGCAGCCGCGCTCCGGCCCAGGAGAACGGCAGCACGGTCTGCCCGTCGCCGGCGATCAGCTGAGCGTGCATCGCGGCGTCGAGGAGGGCGGGGTGCAGCCCCGACCTGGCCGCGTCGGCGTGCGCCTGCTCGGGCAGCTCGACCTCGGCGAACACGTCCTGGTCCCGCCGCCAGGCGGCCTGCAGGCCCTGGAAGACGGGCCCGTACTCGTATCCCATGCCCAGCAGCAGCTCGTAGGCGCCGGACACGTCGACCGCGTCGGCGCCGGCCGGTGGCCACTGTTCGAGCCCGTCCGTGGGCGCGGGCGCGGCGGCGGACAGCGCGCCGTCGGCGTGCCGGGTCCACGTGCCGGCGGTGTCGCCGTCGGCGCGGGAGTGGATGGCGATCGACCGCGCGCCGGAGGCGTCGGCGGCGCCGACGACCACCTGCACCTGGCGACCGCCGCCGGCGGGCAGCAGCAGCGGCGCCTGCAGGGTGAGCTCCTTGACGAGCGGGCTGCCCACCTCCTGGCCGGCCTGCAGCGCCAGCTCCAGGAACGCCGTGCCGGGCAGCAAAATCGTGCCGTTGACGGCGTGGTCGGCCAGCCACGGCTGGGTTGCGACGGACAGGCGGCCGCTCAAGATGACGGACTCGCCGCCGGCCACCTCGGTCACCGCGCTCAGCAGGGGATGGTCGAAGGCCGCGAGCCCCGCCCCTGCCATGTCGCCGGCGCCGGCGCGCGCGGAGATCCAGTACCGCTGGTGCTGGAAGGCGTAGGTGGGCAGGTCCACGTGCGACGGGCGGGCGGGGGCGAAGAACGCCTCCCAGTCGACGGCCACGCCGCGCACGTGCAGCCGGCCCAGGGCCTGCACGAACGCGAGCGGTTCTGCGCGGTCCTTGCGCGTGCTCGGGACGAAGACGCCGTCCTCGGCGCTCTGCTGGGCCAGCGCGGTCAGGGTGGCGTCGGGGCCGACCTCGATCCAGACCTTGGCGCCGGTCGTACGGGCGGCGGCGACGCCGTCGGCGAACCGCACCGCGCCACGCACATGCTCCACCCAGTAAGCAGGGTCGGTCAGCTGGCCAGGCTCGGCCAGGCGACCCGTCACATTCGAGATCACCGGAATGGTGGGCTCGTGGAAGCCGAGACCGCTGATCGCCTCGGCGAACTCGGCCAGCATCGGCTCCATCAACGGCGAATGGAACGCGTGCGAGACCCGCAACCTGCGCGTCCGCACCTCAGCCCGGGCCTCGATCTCCGCGATCGCCGCCTCATCACCGGACACCACCACCGCAGCCGGACCGTTCACCGCCGCCACACCGACCCGGTCCTCACGACCGGCCAGCAACGGCAGAACATCCGCCTCCGGAGCCGCGACAGCCAGCATCGCCCCGCCAGAAGGCAGCGCCTGCATCAACCGAGCCCGCGCCGCCACCAGCGTGCAGGCATCCTCCAGCGAGAACACCCCCGCCACATGAGCAGCCGCGATCTCCCCGATCGAATGCCCCACCAGCACATCCGCCCGCACCCCCAACGAGGCCAGCAGCCGATACAGCGCCACCTCGAACGCGAACAACGCAGGCTGCGTCATCCCCGTCTCGTTCAGCACACCGTCGGGATCGCTGAACATCACCTCACGTACGGGATGCGGCAGCAGCGGGTCGAGCACCCGGCAGATCTCGTCCAGCTCGGCGCCGAACACGGGGAACGCCTCGGCGAGCTCGCGGCCCATGCCGAGCCGCTGGCTGCCCTGACCCGCGAACAGCAGGGCCACCTTCCCACCGGAGCCACTCCCCGAGATCGCAGCGGAGGGGTCCTCGGCCAGCGCCTCCAGCCCGGCCAGCAGTTCGTCGCGGTCGGCGCCCACGACGACCGCGCGGTGCTCCAGCACGCTGCGACCGCCGGCCAGCGTCCAGGCGATCCCTGCAGGGTCGGGCTCGGGGTGTTCCGCCACCCACGAGGCGAGCCGCCGGGCCTGTCCGGCCAGCGCTTCGGGGCTCTTGGCCGAGATCAGCCAGGGCAGCACCGGCAGAGCCCCGTCGTCACCCCTGGTGACCTCGGTCTCATCGCCCTGTTCGATGATCACGTGGGCGTTGGTGCCGCTCACTCCGAAGGAGGAGACGGCGGCGCGGCGCGGACGGTCGAGCTCGTCCCAGGAACGAGCCTCGGTCAGCAACTCCACCGCACCCGCCGACCAATCCACATGCGGCGACGGCTCATCCACATGCAACGTCC
>NZ_SMKO01000326.1 GCF_004348685.1 Nonomuraea deserti
GCGCAGTTGTGTGATCTTCCGGTGCGGGTGTTCGACGTGTATCGGGGTCCGGAGTTGCCGGGTGGGGTGCCGGGTGAGGTGGTGGCGCGGCGTGAGGGGGCCGTGCTGGTGCGTACGGGGGACGGTTCGGTGTGGGTGGGGCATCTGCGGCTGGAGCGTGAGGGGGCGGTGAAGTTGCCGGCGGCGATGGCGCTGGGTGAGCTGGTGGCTTCTGCGCCGGAGCGGTCGGGGTACAGCGAGATCACGTACGACCGTAGTGATGGTGTGGGGGTGGTGAGTTTCGACTTCTACAACGGGGCGATGTCGACGGAGCAGTGCCGGCGGTTGGCGGCGGCGTTGCGGTATGCGGCGGCGCAGGATACGCGGGTGCTGGTGGTGCGGGGTGGGGAGGTGTTCTCCAACGGCATTCATCTGAATGTGATCGAGGCGGCGCGGCATCCGGAGCTGGAGTCGTGGATGAACATCAATGCCATCAACGCGGTGTGTCGTGAGGTGATCGGGTGTACGGGGCAGCTGGTGGTGACGTCGATGGGCGGCAATGCCGGTGCGGGCGGGGTGATGATGGGGCTGGGTGCGGATCGGGTGATCGTGCGTGAGGGGGTGGTGTTGAATCCGCATTACCGGACGATGGGGTTGTTCGGTAGTGAGTTCTGGACGTATGTGCTGCCGCGTCGGGTGGGTGCGGAGCAGGCGTTGCGGTTGACGCAGGAGGCGTTGCCGATCGGGGCGGTCGAGGCGGTGGAGCTGGGGCTGGCGGACAAGATGCTGGCGGGGTCGCGGTTGGATTTCGAGCGCCGGGTGCTGGAGTACGCGGAGCGGCTGGCGGTGGATCCGGGTTACGATCGGTTGCTGGCCGGGCGTCGGGCGGCGCGGGAGGCGGATGAGCGGCGTAAGCCGTTGGACGCGTTCCGGGCTGAGGAGCTGGCGGAGATGAGCCGGGACATGTTCGATGATCAGAATGGGTTCCGGGCGGCTCGGCGGGCGTTCGTGCACAAGCTGAAGGCTGAGGCGACGCCGGAGCATCTGGCGGTGCATCGGGGGTTGTCCGGCGCGTCGTCGGTGTTGGGCGCGGAGGCATCTCATATGTGAGATATGGTCTCGTGTTGTGGCAGACGATTACCTTGTGCGGATCGGCCGGTTGATCCGGGACGCGCGTCAGCATCGTGGTTGGACACAGCTGCAGTTGGCGGATGCGCTGGCGACGAGTCAGAGTGCGGTCAACCGGATCGAGCGCGGCAACCAGAACATCAGTCTTGAGATGATCGCCCGGATCGGTGAGGCGCTCGACAGTGAGATCGTGTCGCTGGGTTATGCCGGGCCGATGCATCTGCGGGTGGTGGGCGGGCGCCGGCTGTCGGGTTCGATCGATGTGAAGACGTCGAAGAACGCGTGTGTGGCGTTGCTGTGCGCGTCGTTGCTGAATGCGGGGCGGACGATTCTGCGTAAGGTGGCGCGGATCGAGGAGGTTTACCGGATTCTGGAGGTGCTCGCGTCGATCGGGGTGCGGGCGCGGTGGATCAATGAGGGCAGCGATCTGGAGATCGTTCCTCCGGCGCGGTTGGAGCTGGAGGCGATGGACACGGAGGCTGCTCGGCGTACCAGGAGTGTGATCATGTTCCTGGGGCCGTTGATGCATCGGACGGAGCAGTTCCAGATTCCGTATGCGGGTGGGTGTGATCTGGGGACGCGTACGGTGCAGCCGCACATGTCGGCGTTGCGGCCGTTCGGGCTGGACATCACGGCGACGGGCGGGTTCTATCACGCGCGGGTGGATCGGGGGGTGTCGCCGTCGCGGCCGATCGTGTTGACCGAGCGGGGTGACACGGTGACGGAGAACGCGCTGCTGGCGGCGGCGCGGCATGACGGGGTGACGGTGATCCGCAACGCCTCGTCGAATTACATGGTGCAGGATCTGTGCTTCTTCCTGGAGCAGCTCGGGGTGCGGGTGGAGGGGGTGGGGACGACGACGCTGACGGTGCACGGGCTGGCCTCGATCGAGCGGGACGTCGACTACTCCCCTTCCGAGGATCCGGTGGAGGCGATGAGTCTGCTGGCGGCGGCGGTGGTGACGTCGTCGGAGCTGACGATCTGCCGGGTGCCGGTGGAGTTCCTGGAGATCGAGCTGGCGGTGCTGGAGGAGATGGGGCTCGACTGCGACCGGGGGCGGGAGTACGCCGCGGCCAACGGGCGGACACGGCTAGTGGATCTGACGGTGCGGCCGTCGAAGCTGGTCTCCCCCATCGACAAGATCCATCCGATGCCGTTCCCGGGGCTGAACATCGACAATGTGCCGTTCTTCGCGGCGATCGCGGCCTCGGCGCAGGGGTCGACGCTGATTCACGACTGGGTCTATGACAACCGGGCGATCTATCTGACGGAGCTGACGCGGCTGGGGGCGTCGGTGAAGTTGCTGGATCCGCATCGGGTGCTGGTGGAGGGGCCGACGCGGTGGCGTAGCGCGGAGATGATGTGCCCGCCGGCGTTGCGTCCCGCGGTGGTGGTGCTGCTGGCGATGATGGCGGCGGAGGGCACGTCGGTGCTGCGGAACGTGTATGTGATCAACCGGGGTTACGAGGATCTGGCGGAGCGGCTGAACGCGCTGGGGGCGCGCATCGAGACGTTCCGCGACATCTAGCGTTTGTGTCGGTGCCGGCCGCTACGGTCTTGCTCGGATCTTGTCGTGTCCAGCGAGAGGGTGGTGGCCGGTGCGGCCTGCGGAGCTCGACCGGGTGACGGTGGCGGAGGCGGCTGACCGTTATGTGGAGTTGGTGCGGGCCAGGACGGTGACGGGGGCGTTGTCGCCGTCGACGGCGGAGGTCTACGCGCGGGACGTGGCGACGCTGGTGGAGCTGGCCGGCGACGCCACGGTGCTGGATGATCTGACGGGCGCGGACGTCGATGCGATTCTGCTGGCGTTCGCGCGCCGGCCGGACGGCAGGCGCGCGGCGGGCTCGGGTGAGCGGGGTGGCGGGCAGTCGCCGGCGTCGCAGGCGCGGTTCCGGCGGTCGATCTCGGCGCTGTTCAAGCATGCGGCGCTGGCCGGGTGGGTGCAGCTCAATCCGATGACGGGGTCGGCGGTGACGGCCAAGGAGCGGGGCGGTTTGCGGCCGCAGCGGCGGGCGTTGACGCGGGAGCAGGCGCAGGGGCTGATCGGGGCGGCGCGGGCGGTGCCGGACGCGGCGCCGGCGGGCAAGCGGCGTGACCAGCGTACGGAGCTGCGGGACGCGGTGATCGTGTTGCTGCTGGCGACGGTGGGGCCGCGGGTGTCGGAGCTGGTGCGCGCCAATGTGGAGGATTTCTTCACCAACGACGGGGTGCGCTACTGGCGGATCTTCGGCAAGGGCGGGCGGACGCGTGACGTGCCGTTGCCGGAGGATGTGGCGCGGGTGCTGCAGGAGTATCTGGCGCGGGGGCGGCCGGCGGTGCGGGACAAGGCGTTGTTGTTGTCGTGGCGGGGGCGGCGGCTGGCGCGGGGCGATGTGCAGGCGGTCATCGACCGGGTGCAGGCGCGGGTCGACCCGGATCAGCGGCGGTCGGTGACACCGCATGGGCTGCGGCACACGACGGCGACGCATCTGCTGGCCGACGCGGTCGACATGGACGCGGTGCGGCGGGTGCTGGGGCACAGTGACCTGTCGACGTTGGGGCGTTACCGCGATGAGCTGCCGGGTGAGCTGGAGGTGGCGATGCGGGCGCATCCGCTGCTGCGGGGCGAGCCGGGCGGTCCGCGCGATTCCGGCTGAGCGGGCGGCCGTCCGGCGAGGGTTCCGGCGGGGCGCGGGTGGAAGGCGGCGTGACGACTCCGGCGCGGGCGGCCGGGCCGCGCGGGGGTCCAGCGGGCGGGTGCGAGAGCGCGCAGGAGCTCGGGCGATAACTATACCGGTATTAGTATCCAGGTATAGGGTGGTGGCCATGGTGCGACCTCCGCTGACCCCTGAAGAGCGGCTCCGTGGCGAGCAGCTCGGCTCCACCCTGCGTCAGGCCCGCGGCGATCGCAGCATCGTCGAGGTCGCCGCGGCCGCGGGCATGTCCGCCGAAACGCTCCGCAAGATCGAGACCGGCCGCATCGCCACCCCCGCCTTCTTCACCATCGCGGCCCTGGCCGACGTCCTCGGCATCTCCCTCGACCACCTGGCCGTGCGCTCCACCCCCGCCCCCACCTGATCCGCAGCCGGCTGGGCTGGTGGGCCTGATCGGCCGTAGGCCGGGGCTCCGGCCCCGCGCGGTGGAGGCCGGTCCCGGCCCCGGGAGGTGGTCAGGGGGTGAAGGGGCGGACGGCGGTGACCGCGCCGACCGGCAGGGGCCCGTACAGGTGGGGGAAGCCGTCCTCGAGGCGGACGTCCAGGCCCGCCGGGTCGATGTCGAGGACGAGCAGCGGCTCGGCCACGCCGGTGTAGAAGGCGGAGTGGACGTCGCGCAGCTGGGCCAGGTCGCGGCTGCAGTGGATGAAGCCCACGTCGTCGAGGGAGCGGCCCAGGGTCGAGACGCGGTACTCCCCCGCCTGGCGGGCGCCGTCCCAGTCGGCGCGCAGGGCGAGGTGGTGGATCGTCACGGGGCCCATTCGCGGTCGAGGATGGCGTAGACCGCTTCGCTGGCCCATTCGCCCTTGACGATCTCGCTGTCGATGAGGGTGGCCTCGTGGCGCATGCCGAGCTTTTCCAGGACGCGGGCTGAGGCGGTGTTGCGGGCGTCGAGGCGGCCGACGACGCGGTGCAGGCCGAGCTCGTCGAAGGCGAGGCGGAGCATGGCGCGGCCAGCTTCGGGGGCGTAGCCGTGGCCGTGGTGGTCGGGGTGCAGGATGTAGCCGATCTCGCCCTGGCGGTGGGGTTTGCTGGTCCAGATGAGCAGGCAGTTGCCGATGAGCTCGCCGCTGTCGCTCAGGGTGATGGCCAGGTCGAGCGCGTCGCCCTCGTCGAGGAGGGCGGTGCGGGTGATCCTCTTGTCGAGGAAGGCGCGGCTGGCGTCGCGGTCGCGGGGCCCCCAGTAGAGATGGCGGGTGACGTCGGGAAGGCTTTCGTAGGCGTGGACGGCGTCGAGGTCGCCGGGGGTGAAGGGCCGCAGCGTGAGGCGGTCGGTGGTGAGGGGGTAGTGGGGTTTGAGCACGGGGGCAGTGTAGGGAGCGGCCGCGGAGGCGGCAAAACGTTTTCGCGGGTGGTGGAGGTCAGTGGGCGCCCGCGAGGTTGAGGACGACGACGCCGCCGATGATGAGCAGGATGCCGCCGATCTTGAGCGGGGTGAGGGTTTCCCCCAGGAACGCCGCGCCGATCAGGGCGATGGCGGCGGTGCCGGCCCCGGACCAGACGGCGTAGGCGGTGCCGACCTCGAGGTGGAGTTTGAGCGCCTGGGCGAGCAGGACGAAGGAGACGATGTAGCCGGCGGCGACGACGGCGCTCCAGCCGAGATGGGTGAAGCCGTTGCTGAGTTTGAGCGCGGAGGTGGCCAGGACCTCGGAGGCGATGGCGAGGGCGAGCAGGAGCCAGGCCATGGGCGGTTGTCCCCCAGATGCTGAGTGGTGCGGGTGTACCACTTTAGGCCGGGGCTTGTGGCGCGGGTCTGCGTGAGGTGCGGTGCGGGCCGGGGGGCGGCGCGGAGCAGCTGAGTTTGAGCGCGGAGGTGGCCAGGACCTCGGAGGCGATGGCGAGGGCGAGCAGGAGCCAGGCCATGGGCGGTTGTCCCCCAGATGCTGAG
>NZ_SMKO01000327.1 GCF_004348685.1 Nonomuraea deserti
CCCGTGCACGGACCCGCCCTCGACGCTCACCCGCAGCGTGCAGGGCCCGTCAGGTGTCCTGGACGTGCGCCACACGGCGCCGTCACCGCTCCGGCACCAGGTGGGATCGCCGCCACCACGCCGGTGCGGCTGCAGGGCCAGCCCCACGTCGAGCGGCCCGCCGGGCTCCCACCTGCGTTCCTTCACCCTTACAGTGTGCCGCGAGCGTGCGGCGTCTCAGACGTCACTGGAATAGCGCACGGCGCGTTCGGGCAGCGCGATGTCGGGCCAGACCCGCACGCCGTGCTGCAGCTCGTTGCCCGGCCCCACGACGGCCCGGTCGCCGATCACCGCTTCGTGCACCACCGCGCCCGCGCAGACCCGCGCTCCCGTGCCCACCACGGAGTCGGTCACGACGGCGCCGGGCTCGATGACGCAGTCGTCGAGCAGCACCGAGCCGACGACCGAGGCCCCGGCGCCGACCACGACCCGCGCGCCCACGGCCGTGCCGCCCTGCACCTTGGCCTCGACCGAGACCTGCGCCCCGTCGAGGGCCAGGTATTCGCCCGTCGCCCCGGGCAGCGCGGGCGAGCCGAGCCGGCCCAGCACCAGGTCGCGCGACCCGCGGACGAACGCGGCGGGTGTGCCGACGTCGAGCCAGTAGCTGCGGTCGGCGTAGCCCAGCACGAGCTCCCCCGACTCGATCAGCCCGGGGAACGTCTCCCGCTCCACCGACACGACCTCGTCGCGCGGGATCGCGTCGATCACCGACCGGGTGAAGACGTAGCAGCCGGCGTTGATGCGGTTGGTCACGGGGTTGGGGGTCTTCTCCAGGAACGCGGTCACCCGCCCTGATTCGTCGGTCGGCACGCATCCGAATCGGGTGGGATCGTCCACTTCTGTCAAATGGAGCGTTACAGCGGCCCGCCGTGCGAGGTGTGTGCGCACCTGATCGCCGATGTCGTGCCCGGAGAGGATGTCGCCGTTGAGGACGAGCACGGGATCGGAAGGGCCGGAGGTGAGCGCCTCCGCGGCGTTGCGGATCGCGCCGCCCGTGCCGAGAGGTGTCTCCTCCGTCATGTATTCGAGCGAGAGCCCGAACGCCGACCCGTCGCCGAAGGCGGGCTCGAACATCGCCGCCTTGTAGGACGTCGCGAACACGATCCGGCGCACGCCGAACGATCGCGCTCGGGCGAGTTGGTGGGCCAGGAACGGCACTCCGGCGGTCGGGAGCAGCGGTTTCGGCGTGCCCAGTGTCAGCGGACGCAGGCGCGTGCCCTGCCCCCCGACCAGGAGGATCGCCTCGAGGTCCGGCAAAGAGCTCTCCATCACTCCGTGAGGTTACCGAACTATTCGATCGCGCGTTGATAAGAGCTGAGATGCGCCTCGGCCGAGGCGTCCCAGGTGAACTCGCGGGCGCGCGCCAGCCCGGCCTCCCGCAGGTGCCGCCTGCGGTCGGGCGCGGCGAGCAGCTGTCCGAGCGCCGTTCCGATGCTGTCGGCGTCGGGCTCGGTGTAGGCGACCGCGTCGCCGCCCACCTCGGGCAGCGACGAGCGGTGGGTGGTCAGCACGGGCGCGCCGCAGGCCATGGCCTCCAGCACCGGCAGCCCGAAGCCCTCTCCCCGCGAGGGGAAGGCCACCACGAGCGCCCCGCCCAGGAACCCCGGCAGATCGGACGCGCCCAGGTAGCCGGGCCGTACGACCTTGACGGTGGCCTCGACCTCGCGGCAGGCGGCGTCGACGTCGTCGTCGCGCACGCCGCCGCCGAGCACCAGCGCGGGCGGCCGCTCCAGCGTCTTGACGGCGGCGGCGAAGCCGCGGATCAGGTTGGGAACGTTCTTACGGGGGTCGAGCGCGCCCAGGAACGCCACATAGGGCTGGCCGTGCAGCCCGCAGCGCATGGCCGCCCGGCGGATCTCCTCCTCCGACGGCGGGTGGAACTGCGCCAGGTCGACGCCGTGGTAGGCGACGTCGATGCGGGTGGGATCGGCGGCCAGCACGCGCACCAGCTCGTCTCTGGTCGCTTTCGACGGCACGATGACCCGCCGGGCGTGTCGCACGGCCGTACGGGTGGCGGAGCGGAAGAACGACGCCCGCGGGCGGTGCTCGTCGGGCTCGGTGAACCAGGTGGCGTCGTGCACCGTCACGACCGTCGGCAGCCCTGAGCCGAGCGGGATGGAGTAGTAGGGGGCGTGGATCACGTCCGCGCCCGCCTGGCGGGCCAGCAGCGGCAGCCCCGTCTGCTCCCAGGCGAGCCTGGCCGCCCTGTTGGTGATCGCGACGGGTCCGGCGATGACCTGGGCCGAGGGCGCGAGGCGCCGGTATCGCTCCGCTTCGGAGCGCTGGCAGACCACCGCCAGGTCCGCGCCGGCCCGGTCGAGCCCGGCCACCAGCCCGTCCACGTATCGGATCAGCGCGCCGCGGTCCGCGGGGACCGCCGCCGCATCGACGAGCACTCGAGGCATACGAAGATCTTCTCCCCTCAAGATCAACGCGGGGCCTGGCAGGCCCCCCTCTGGACTTCAGCTTATGACCAGCGTCCCCTAAATCGTGGTCCAAATCACACCTAGTCGCGACGTGCGGCGATTCCCGCCAGCCCGGCGCAGATCAGGTCCCCCACGATGATGACGACACGCGACGTCAGCGCCACCGCGATCGCGGGGCCGGCGGCCAGGTGAGGGGCCAGCACCCCGACCATGGCGACCTCCCGCACCCCCGCGCCGGCCGGCACGACGAAGGTCAGGATGCCCAGGGACCAGGACAGCGCGAACGCGCCGATGGCGAAGAGCAGCCCGCCCTGGGGGGCGATGAAGAAGAAGTGCACGCCGTACGCGGTCCAGCCGGCCAGCGCCCAGCCGAGGGCGGCGAGCATGCCGCGGCGGGTGAGCGGGCGTTCGAGCGGCTCGCGTTTGAGCCGGCGCAGGGCGTAGCCGATCACGCCGTTGACGACCTTGGGTTCGAGCAGGACCAGCAGCAGGGGGAGGAACAGCAGCAGCCAGCCGTAGCGGTCCCAGCCGAGCGTGACCAGCGTGACGAGCAGGCCGGTGGCCAGCTGGATCGGCATCATCAGGAAGAACGCCGCCGCGCTGCGCGAGCGCGGCACGCCGAGGTCGCGGCCCATCTCCATCTGCGCCAGCACGGGCCAGATCGCACCGGGGATGTATTTGCCGAGCTGGCCGACGAAGAAGACCTTGGCGGCCGCTCTGAGCGGCAGCGGGGAGCCGAGGTCGGACAGCAGGGTGCGCCAGATGAGCATGGCGCCGAGGAGCGCGGCGACCACCGCGACCAGCGACCCGGCCAGCGCGGGCCACGTCAGGCCGGCGAATCCGGCCACCACGTCGTCCCACTGCCTGGCCACGGCCCACACGCCGAACCCGAGCGCGATCAGCAGGAACACGTATCTGATCGCGGTCCGCGCCGCGGATCGCCTCGGGCGGGCCGCCTCGTCGCCCGCGCCGGCCGAGCCGTCGCTCAATCCGGCCGCGCCCGACCCGCCCGCCACCGGACCGCCCGTGCCTTGTCCGCCCGGTCCGCCCGCGCCCGGTCCGCCCGCGGCCGGTCCGCCCGCGCCTGGTCCGCCCGCGGCCGGTCCGCCCGCGCCTGGTCCGCCCGGACCACCCGGTCCGCTCGTGCCCGGTCCGCTCGCGCCCGGTCTGCTCGTGCTCACAGCGGGCGGACCGGCTCGGGCGGCTGCGGGAGCGCCGCGCCCGCGGGCCGCCGCGGCTTCTTGGTCGCCACCCACAGGTAGGTCGGCACGACCGGCAGCAGCAGCCGCAGCACCCCGCGCGGCGCCCTGGACAGCGCCGCCCGCACCACTCCGCCCAGCGCCCCCGGGAACAGCTCGGACCCGGCGAACCTGGTGGGCGTGGCCAGCACGGGGAACGTGTAGTCCCACACGTGGAAGGCGCGCAACATCCTGCGCAGCCCGCGCCGGGTGCGGAAACGTTCGTAGTAGTGGTCGGCCCGGCCGAACGCCCGCACGTAACGGTCGGCGGCCGCCGGCGGGAGGTAGGACAGGAACGGCAGCTTGTAGTGGGGCTCCATGACGCCGAGCCGGTTGCCGAGCCCGAGATAGAGCACCCCGTCGTCCGACAGCACGCGGTGCATCTCGGCCACCACCCCGTCGGGGTCGACCACGTGCTCGTAGATGTGGTTGAACACCAGCACGTCGACCGACCCGTCGGGGAACGGCAGCGCCGTGCCGTCGCCGCACACGAACGCCACCCGTTCGCCGAACCGGTCGGCCGCCTTGCGCAGGCCCGGCACGTCGATGTCGATGCCCATGGTGTGCTTGGCCCCGGCCTGTGCGAGCTCGTCGGCGATGAACCCGGCCGAGCAGCCCACGTCGCCCACGGTCAGCCCGCCCAGCGGCCCGTGGAAGTGCTCCAGCACCGCGATGATCTTCGCGGCCTTCCGCCTCCGCTTCTCCTCGTCGAGCATGGCGGACTGGAATTCGCTGTATTCGAGCTGCGCGACCCGTTGCTTCACCACGGTGGCCACAGTACCGACCTCGACGCCAATCCGATGTCAAGCCGCTTTGGTACGGTGACCGACCTGGATCAAAACCGACGAACGGGGCGAAGTGACGTTCTTCGACAAGATCAGGGGCGAGTTCATCGACATCGTCGAATGGCTCGACGACAGCCGCGACACCCTGGTCTGGCGATTCCCCCGCCACGAGAACGAGATCAAGATGGGCGCCCAGCTCGTCGTCCGGGAGTCGCAGGTCGCCGTCTTCGTCAACGAGGGCCAGATCGGCGACGCTTTCGCGCCGGGAACGTACACGCTGGAGACCCGTAACCTGCCCATCCTGTCCACGCTCAAGGGCTGGAAGTACGGTTTCCGATCCCCGTTCAAGGCCGAGGTGTACTTCGTCAGCACCCGCCAGTTCGCGGACTTCAAGTGGGGCACGCAGAACCCGGTCATGGTAAGGGACGCGGAGTTCGGGCCGGTGCGGCTGCGGGCGTTCGGCGCGTACGCGGCCAGGGTGATCGACGCCCGCGCCCTCCTGCGCGAGCTGGCGGGGACGGACCCGCGGTTCCGCACCGAGGAGGTGGAGGGCTACCTGCGGCAGATGGTCGTGGGGCGGCTCGCCCACGCCCTGGCCACCGCCGGCGTGCCGCTGCTGGACCTGGCCGCCAGGCAGCACGAGATGGGGCGGCGGCTGGCGGAGGAGCTGACGGCCGACCTGGCGGGCGCGGGCATCGCCATCCCGACCTTCACCATCGAGAACATCTCGCTGCCGCCCGAGGTGGAGCGGGCGATGGACAAACGCTCGCAGATGGGGATCGTGGGCGACCTCGGGCAGTACGCGAGGCTCCAGGCGGCCGAGGCGCTGGAGAACGCCGGCGGGGCGGGCGAGGGCATGGGGCTGGGCATGGGCATCGCCGCCGGTCAGCAGATGGCCGCGGCGCTCGCCCCCCAGAACCAGCCGGACGCCCGGCAGGTACCGCCGCCGCTGCCCGACGACGGCCCGTGGTATCTCGGGGTGGACGGCGAGCGGCGCGGGCCGTTCGACGAGGCCGGCCTGGCCGCCGCCGGGCTCGCACCCGACGCGCTGGTGTGGCGGGCCGGGATGCCGCAGTGGGCCCCGGCCCGCGACGTGCCGGAGCTCGCGACCCTGCTCCACGGCACGCCGCCCCCGCTCCCACC
>NZ_SMKO01000328.1 GCF_004348685.1 Nonomuraea deserti
GGTCGTCTCGTGATCCGGTGCAGGGACGGGAGGCGGCGTCTCGTCGGGACACTCCGTGGCCATGGCCGGAGCGAGGGGCCGGACGGTGAGGGGGAACCCCTGCCGGAGCGCGATCGGCCCCTCCTAGGGTGGAGATCATGATTGCCATTCGGAGCGCCTCGCCCGGCGACGTGGCGGCGATCGCCGAGCTGATGGCCCGCCGCCGGGAGACGTACGAGCAGTACCAGCCGGTCTTCTGGCGGCGCGCGGCCGACGCGCGGGCCCGCCACGCGGGCTTCCTCGCCACTCTGGTGAACGACTCCAAGGCCATCTTCCGGGTGGCCGAACGGGAAGGCCTATTCGCCGGGTTCGCCGTCGCCACGCTCGTGTCCCCGCCCCCGGTGTACGACCCGGGCGGGCCGGCGTGCACGCTCGACGACTACGCCGTGGTGGACGACGGTGACTGGGCCACGATCGGCGCCGACCTGCTGCGTGCGGTCACGCAGGAGGCCAGGCGGCGCGGCGCGGCCCAGGTCGTTGTGGTGTGCGGCCACGCGGACGAGGCGAAACGCGAGGCGCTCCGCCTGTCCGGGCTGTCCATCGCGTCCGAATGGTGGACCGCCCCGCTGTGACCGCGGCACCCCGGAGGCCGCGCCGCACCGTCGGGCGGGCAACCGCAGACCGGGGGCGCTGGATCGCCGGGTCCCGGGGCCAGGGTTCGTCCGCCAGGTGCTTGACGATCCCGGTGTGGTCGGCGGCGGGCGGCAGGCGGTCGGCCGCCTCCGACCACAGCTCGGTCGCCGCCCGGCCCGGCCGGAGCGGGACGCCGGTGGCCTCGGCCAGCTCGACCGCGATGCGCATGTCCCTTGAGGAGCAGGTGGGTGGCCGACATGAGGTTGTTCAGCGCCTTCAGCGCGTGCCGTTCACCGCGCCGGAGACGGGGGCGTCGACCAGCCGGACGTCCCGCGGGGCCGCCCGCGCGGCCAGCTCCCGAGTGTTCAGCTGGCGCGACGAGCCCATGTCGATCACGACCGTTCCCGGCGCGGCGGCCCGGAGCAGACCGTCGCCGTCCAGGACGGCCTCCACCGCGGCCGAGTCGGGCAGCATGAGCACGATGGCCGCGGCGCCGCGGGCGGTGGCGGCGGCGTCGCGCACGGCCGTCGCGTCAACGCGGTGGCCCCCGGCCTCGTGCCGACCGGCCTGTTCGCCTCCTCCGACGACGCCTCCCGCGCGCTGACGCTGGACCGGCGGGGCGGCACCGTGCCCATGCGGCGGGTCGGCACCCCCGACGAGATCGCCGGCGTGGTGGCCTTCCTGCTGGGCGACGACGCGGCGTACGTCACCGGGGAGGTCGTCTCGGCCGACGGCGGCGCGTTCATGGTCAACACCGTGACCCGCACGGGCGGCGCGGGCGCGTGGACGCCGGCGTACTGACGAGAGAAGGGACCCAGCCCCGATGGCTCACCCCGAGCAGCAGCAGATCAAGGATGAGTTCGGTGCTGGCCATCGTCAGCGTCGTCGGCATCCACGCCGTCACCGAGGCCGCGCCCATCCTCCAGGAGGAACTGCGCCGCACGGCCCCGTGACCCCGAGGCCGTGGCGCGGCGGCCGCCGCGCCACGGTCAGGGGTGGCTCAGCCCGCGCTGCAGGAGACGGACGGCCAGGTGTGGTTGCCGTTGTGCTGGATCGTCACACCCCAGTTGTTGCCGTTGCCGTTGGGTCTGGCGCTCAGGACTTGGGAGCTGGGGTAGGTGGCGCTGACGTTCCATGTGGCGATGATCTTGGCTGGAGACGGCACGTTCATCGTCACGGTCCAGTTGCTCGAGCCGCTGACCGAGACGGAGAGGTTGTACCGGTCGCTCCACTGCTGGCCCGCCGACAGCGTCGCCGTGCAACCGCCCGGTTTGCCCGGGTCGCCGGGATCGGGGTTGCCGCCGCCGGAGCCGATCGTGATGTTGGAGTTGCCGCTGCTCTGATAGCCCTCGGTCGCGAGGATCATGTAGTCGTGGCTGCCCAGGTTCATGCCGTTACGGGCCCATGCGTCGAAGTGGTTGCCCGAGGTGATGCTCCCGCCGGTCCTCTTCGACTGCCGGACGCTCCAATACTGGTCGAACGTCCTGGTGCCCTCGATGGAGGGCGCGTTGTACCGCGTCGTCTTGTAGATGTCGTACGTGCCGCCGTCACTGGTGACCGTGCCCTTGTACTCGCCCGTGGGCCGGTACGTGCCCCAGTTGTCGACGACGTAGTACTCCACGAGCGGGTTCCTCGTCCACCCGTAGAGCGTCAGGTAGGCGTTGCCGGACGGGTTGAAGCTGCCCGAATAACTCACGGTCCTGCGTCCGCCGGTGCTCCAGCCCTTGCCGGCGACGAAGTTCCCGGTGTTCCTCCATGAGGTGCTGTAGTTGCCGCCGGAGCCCAGCTCCATGGAGACCGTTCCGTTGCTGTCGGTCCAGAACGAGTAGAAGTAACCGTTGTTGGTGCCGGTCTGGTTCGAGGTGATGGCCGCGTTGGCGACGGACGGCAACATCGCGGTGACCACGGCGAGCACCACGGCTCCTGCGCGGGCGGCGAACAACCAGGCGCGGCCGCGCCTGCGGTGGGGGGCGGGGGCGTCGTTCATGTGCGTGCTTCCTCCTCGTGAGGGCTCGCTGGGGGCGGGCAGCGACAGTGTTCGTCCGAGCCTGGCGGGCTGTCAACGACGCCCGTCCGAACGTGAGTTTTCGGCCGATCGGCGATGTCCGGGGCGGACATCGTGCCTGGTCAACGGGGGTGTCCGGCGATTAGTCACGAGCCCGGTTCGTGAAACTTTCAATGCTTGACCGAAACATTCGGACTCACGATGGCGGGGCGGGCCTGCACCGGAGGGAGCCCCTTGGCGGAGTTTTCGGGCCAACCGAATCCCACTGTGCACTTCGACGCAGACGCACGGGCGGGTCCGGCGAAGAGTGGTCCTCGAAAGCCAGGACGTCCGAACGGCGGAACAGCGGGCCGGGCGCCGCAATCTGACAAGCAGGCCCGCCGCCGAACCATGAGCGACAGCACGATCATCTCGACCACCACCAGGACGATGGCCGTCCTCGGAATGAGCGCCGCCCTGGCCGGCGGTGTCCTGACCACCGGTCTCATGAACGGCACGGCCCAGGCCGCGTCGGTCGTGAGGACATCGGCGCAGGCGAGCGCTCACCCGTACGACGGGAAGGATCCCTACCGGAGCGGGTGCGCCAGGACCAAGGTGTACACCGGGAAGAAGGCCTCGCTGAAGAACGAGGTCGGTGACCGCCTGGGCACGATCCGGCTCTACTACTCCCGCCGCTGCGGCACCAACTGGGGCGAGGTCTCGGTTTCCAGGAGCGGTACCGGCACCATCACCGTCTTCACCCGCACCAAGAGCAGATCCTTCACCTACCGGGCCGGCAACGGCGGCCACCACTGGGGCGACATGGTCCACGCCCCCAGCGGCGTCTGCGCCAAGGCCACAGGCAGCGTGACGAACGGGATCGGCCGCGCCAACAAGGGCAGTGGCACCACGGCGAAGGCGTGCGGCTGAGCGGACGCGTTCCGGGGAACGGCCCCGGCACCATGGCGATGTGGTGCCGGGGCCGTTCCTCTGGCCGCGGGCCACGCCCGACGGTCACGCGTCACCCGCGACGTCGACGACCCAGACGACACCGAAGCGGTCCCGGAGCATCCCGTAGAGCGCGGACCACTGCGCGGGCGCCAGCGGCCGCACGATGTCCGCTCCGACGGAGAGCTTCTCCCAGTACGCGGTGATCTCCCGCGTCGTCTCGCCGTGAAGGGAGAGGAAGAAGGCGTTGTCCCCCCGGTCGTACGGCATGCGCGCGGGCACGTCGTAGGCCATCACGTGGAAGCCGTCGCCGGCGAGCACCTGGCCCCACATCACCTGGTCCGCGTCGGCGGGATCCTGCACGTCCCCGGCGTCCCCGTACGTGACGGCGGCGAGGTCGCCGCCGAACACGGACCGGTAGAACTCGAGCGCCGCGCGGGCCTCGCCCCGGAAGTTCAGGTGGGTCACGGACTTGACGGCCATTTCTTGGGCTCCTGACCTATTGTTTTCCGAACGCCGTTGTCCGGCGCGGAACCCACCGTCGCAGGGGTAGCGGCCAGGGTGTGGCCGCTACTCAGGGCACCATGGGTTCATGCCGAAGACCTCAGCCCGGCTGCTGTCGTTGCTCTCGTTGCTCCAGGCCCGCCGGGACTGGCCGGGGGCGCTGCTGGCCGAGCGGCTCGACGTCAGCCCGCGCACCGTGCGCCGCGACGTCGACCGCCTGCGCGAGCTGGGCTATCCCATCGTGGCGTTCAAGGGACCCGACGGCGGTTACCGGCTCGACGCCGGCGCGGAGCTGCCTCCGCTGCTGTTCGACGACGAGCAGGCCGTCGCTCTGGCCATCGCGCTCCAGATCGCCGCCACCACCACCGGCGCCGGCATCGGGGAGTCCGCGGCACGCGCGCTGAACACGGTCCGGCAGGTCATGCCCGCACGGTTGCGCCGCCGGATCGACACCTTCCAGGTCACGGCCGTCGAGCGGCCCGCGGCCCGGCCGGACCCGCAGGTCGGCGGCGGCGTGCTCATGGCGCTCAGCGCCGCCGTCCACAGCCGCCAGGTGCTGCGCTTCGACTACGGTCCCGCGTCCCCGCCGAGGGTGGACGACGGCGGCATGGGCGATCCGCCGCGCCGGGTGCAGCCCCATCACCTCGTCACCTGGGACGGGCGCTGGTACCTGGTCGCGTGGGACCTCGACCGGGAGGACTGGCGTACCTTCCGCGCCGACCGGATCACCCCGCGCACCCCTGCCGGGCCCCGCTTCACCCCGCGCGAGCTGCCCGGAGGTGACGTGGCCGCCTTCGTGGCCGGCAGGTTCCTGGGCTCCGGCGGCTCCGGCGGCTCCGGCGGCACTGGCGGCACTGGCGGCTGGCCCTGCCGCGGCGAGGTGATTCTAAGGGCGCCCGCCTCCGACGTGTCCCGTTACACTCGCGACGGGGTCGTCGAGGAACTCGGGCCGAACCGCTGCCGGCTCGTCCTGGGCTCGTGGTCATGGACCGGTCTGGCCGCCGCCATCGGCAGGTTCGACGCCGACATCGAGGTCGTCGGCCCCGACGAGCTCAGGGACGCCTTCGCGCACCTGGCCCGCCGCTACGCCGGTGCCGCTACCGTAGAAGTTGACGAGATCGACCCGGCTGTGACATTCTGAAGGCGGCAGCGAGGTTGACACTTATATTAAGTGTAGACATTCGTTTCTCTTTTGCGTTATGCTGCTTCCTCGCGCTGCCCTTCGACGCCCCGGCTTCTGCCGGGCGCTTGGCGTGCGCGCAGTTCGATTCCATCCGTGCCTTCCGGAAGGACTTCTGTTGGCAGCCTCGCGCAACGCCTCCGCCGTACCCGCTGGTCCCCGTCGCGTGTCATTTTCGCGCATCCAGGAGCCTCTCGAAGTTCCTGACCTCCTTGCTCTGCAGACCGAGTCGTTCGATTGGTTGCTCGGCAACGAGAAGTGGAAGGCCCGGGTAGAGGCGGCTCGCCAGGCCGGGCGCAGGGACGTCCCGACCCAGTCGGGTCTCGAAGAGATCTTCGAAG
>NZ_SMKO01000329.1 GCF_004348685.1 Nonomuraea deserti
CAAACATCAGCAAACCGGACCGGGGAGGTCTCCCAAGGGGCGGGTGGAGATCAGGGCACCCGAGGCCATCCACGGGGAATTCTCGTGGCCATCAGCCGGGACTCAACTGGCCGCCCACCAGGAGTCTTCCATGGCCGTCGGCACTGCTGGTTGGAGTAGTTCCGATGAGAGCTGGCCTCGTCCCCGTGGTACTGGCATTCGCGCTCGTCACTTCACTTGCCACCGGGTGCCGTTCCGAGTTCTTTCCCAGCGAATCAGGTGCTGCTCCCGAACTCGTCGCTGACCTGCGGGGTACAGGAAGGGTGCTGGCGACCACCACGACCGAGCGGTATTGGGACGGCCACACTGAGATCACAGACATCCTCGTGCTGGACGTCGGTGGGTCAAGCTTCCGTGATGGCCTTGATAAGGCGCTGGGCATCCTTCGAGCGCGCGGATGGGAGGCCGAGGACCCACCGCACCTCTGGCGTACACGCTTGGAGTCGGACAAGTGGGATGGTGCATGGATCGCGGTTGAGCCGCTGATGAACTATGAAGTGGCGACTTCAGAGGGGTTCGATGAACAACTCGATACGTCCAACGCGACTCTTTTCAAGCGCCTGATCAAGCGGAACACCTCCGGACATCTGGTAGTCGTGGAAGCGCATCCTGATCCAGACAACTGACCGCGCCCAAGGTATCGCAGTCCGCGTCCTGGCACCTCAGAGCAACTTTGTGTGGCTTTTTGCAGCCGATCTTGTAGGCCGATCTCGTGGCCGCTGTCCGGCCGCTCGGCCTGCGCTAATGGGCTCTGAGAGGCACTGTGGTCCGGGTGTTCCAGCGGTAAACCCACTCGGGCTCCAGGACTCGGTTCTGGACGATCAACGCGACCTGATCCACATTCACACTCACCACGTCGGCGTCAACCGCGTTCAGGGCGTCGATATAGGGCTTGGCCGGTCCTGGCGCGTTGAAATAGGTCAAGCTCACGTGTGGGCGGAACCCCTTGGCCTGCTCAGCTGCCGTAGGCACGTTTCCGGTGACTTCGGCGATTCCCTTCCTGATCTCGTCCCAGATCTGGTGCAGCGGCTCTGCTGGGGTTGGGGCCAGCTCCACGGCCTCGCCGATGACGACAGAACGATGGAAGGTCAGCTCGACGGGGTTGAGTTGCCCCAGTCGTGCAGCTACCGCCTCGGTGACCTGGTCAAGCTGCTCTTCAGCTACTTCGTCGACCCACCCCACCGACTGCATGGTGAGGTGCAGCCACTGGGCCGGTATCGGGTCATGCCCATTGATCGCGGCGAGAACGCTTTGGTAGCGCTCCGCGAGCTGGTGCAGCTGTGGCGCGTCCTCGAAGGTCAGATGCCAGGTGTAGACCAGGCGGCCCGGCCGCCAGCCTTCTCGCGGCCACCAGTGTGACCGAACCTTCTCGACGTTCCCGATGGTCATCGGTGTGCCTCAGATCTGGGACGGAGTGTCAGGTACGTTCGGCTCCTGATCGATCAGGACTCATCGATGATGGTTACCCGGTCTGCCTGCCAGATCGACTGCCGCCCACGACATCAGCGCACTCGACGCCATCCGCGAAGCCATCGAGGTCATGCCCTGGCTACCGCCACTCCCCGCACCTTCGACCAGCTCACCGAAAGCCCCGATCATGCGACGCGGTTGCTGTACAAAGCTGCTGTACGGCCATGCAAAAGGCCCTCTCGGATGAACCGGGAGGGCCTTGAACCGGGAGCCGCCTTGGGGATTCGAACCCCAGACCCCTTCATTACGAGTGAAGTGCTCTGGCCGACTGAGCTAAGGCGGCGTGCCGTACGGCGTGAAAGAGTCTACAGGAGCCCGAAGGGTTCTCGCTCCCACCTATTGTCCCGGCTCCCCGTACGTCGAGTCGTACGCCTTCCGCGGCCCGCACACGCTCGCCTTCGAGCAGGCGCACCGTCGTCCTCCGTCGTTGAGCCGCACCACCACCGAGTCGGACGGCACGTTGTGCCCCACCACGGTGCCGGCCCCTTCCGGGGTTTCCACGTTCGTCCCCACCCGGGGCGCCGAAGCGCGGAACTCCTGGTAGAGGGGGTGCTCGTACTTCAGGCAGCACATGAGCCGTCCGCAGGCCCCCGCGATCCGCAGCGGGTTGACCGGGAGGTCCTGGTCTTTGGCCATGCGGACGGACACCGGCTCGAAGTCCTTGAGGAACGTCGCACAGCACAGGTCGCGCCCGCAGGGGCCGATGCCGCCCTGGAGCCGCGCCTCGTCCCTGGGGCCGATCTGCCGGAGCTCGACCCTGGCCCGCAGGTTGCGGGCCAGGTCGCGGACGAGGGCACGGAAGTCGACCCGGTGGGGCGCCGAGAAGTAGACGGTGTAGACGTTGTCCTCGTCGAGGTAGTCGACGCCGACGATCTTCATGGGCAGGGTGTGCCGTTTGATGAGGCGTTTGGCCACGCTGCGGGCCTCGGCCCTGCGGCGTTTGTTGGTTTCGTCGCGGGTGAGGTGTTCCTCCTCCGCCGGTCCGGCGCACACCGGCAGTCCGTCGATGTCCTCGCTGCTCCACTGCGGCGCCCAGACGCACTCCGCCACCTCTGGACCCGAGTCGGTCGGTACGAGCACCTTGTCGCCCACCTTCGGGCTGTGCTCGCCGGGATCGAGGTAGTAGAGCCTTCCGTAACGGGTGAAGCTCACAGCCATGATCATTCCCACGGGCTCGAGCTCGCCTCCTGACGGCCTAGGGGGTCCTTGCGGCCTTCCGTTGCCACATTACGTGCCCCCGCGAGCCTTGAGTCAGGCGGTGCGGGATCATTTGTTCGTGCGGCACAGCTTGTCTTCTGGTATGTCCAGACCGTAGTTGTTCATCAGCGCGAGGCGGCGAAGCCCGCACATGTGGTCCACGACCGAGGCCACCCCTGGCTGCCGTTTGAACTTGTCGACCACTCGCGCCCCGTCGGACTCGGGCCGCAGCGTCAGTCTGAAGCTCTGAGGCATGTCCTCTTCCTTGGTGGCGTCGAGGAGTGTTTTGTTCTCCTTGAACTGCTTACGGAAGGACTCGAACGCCATCGCCTGGGTCTCGAAGTGGGACGACTCGACCTCGGGCATCTCCTCGATCAGCTTCTTGACGACCTTGATCTCCGCGGCGGTCGCCCCCTTGCCTTCCTTGGTGACCGTGACGTCGTTCTCACCTTCGGAGGTGCGCTCCGCCCCGCACGACGGCAGGCCGGACCCGTCCTGGCAGAGGAAGACGGTGATGTCCACATACCTATTCGGGTCGGACTGGCGGGCACGGAGAACCGCCATGTCGCCGACGTTCACCAAGGGCAGCCCTCGAAGTGCCAGGGACACCTGCCGCACATCAGCCTGCCCCTTCAGCTTCACCCTGAACGACGGGGGCACGTCAGCGGGCCTGACCGCGGCCAGGAGCGTCTTGTCCTGCGCGTATTCCTGCTGGAAGTGCTCGTAGCCGAGCTCCTGGCTCACGAAGGCCACCACGTCGACCTGCGGAGACTCCCGGAGCCGCTCCTCGACCGTCCGCACCTCTTCCGGAGTGGCGTCGCGGCCGGGGCACCCTCTCTTCGCAGGCGCCGACTTCGTGCACAGGAAGACGGTCAGGTCCGTCTCGTCCATCGGGAGGGTCTCCGGGTTCGTGGCCACCACGCGGTTCACGTCGCCCGGGCCGCCGAGCCCGATGGCGGTCGCCGCCCCCGCGAGCACGACCACCGCGGCCACGGCCACCAGCCGGAGGTCCACCTGGAACCGCCGCCGCCCCTGCGGCTCCCGCAGCGGCCTGAGCGTGCCGGGGTCGAGCGTCGCCCCCGCCTCGGCGAGGGCCGCGCGCAGCCTGTCCTCTATCGGGCTGTGGTTCATGAGTCCTCCCCAAGTGCTCGGCCGAGCGCGGCGAGCCCCCGCGCGATCGTGGATCTGGCCGTGCTGGCGCTGATCCGCATGGTGTCGGCGACCTCCTGATCGGTGAGGTCGAAGTAGTAGCGCAGGGTCAGCGCCTCGCGCTGCCGGCGCGGCAGCTCGCGCAGCGCCCGCAGCACCTCGCGCCGCTCCTCCCCGAGCAGCACGGCGCTCTCCGCCGACCAGACAGGCGGTTCGTACGGCACCGCGCGCCGGAACACGGTCGCCCGCCTGCGCAGCACCGACCGGCATCCGTTGAGCACCGCGGAACGTACGTAGGCCAGCGCCTTGTCGGCGTCGCGCAACCTGCCCCGGCCGGCGTGCGTGCGGGCGAACGCCTCCTGCACGACGTCCTCAGCGCTGGCCTGGTCGCCGAGCATGATCAGAGCCAGGCGTACGAGGCCCACGTGGTGCTCGGCGAAGATCGACGCCACGTCCACGCGCTGCCGGGCGAGGGCTGCCTGTTGGGTGAGTAGTTCGACTTCCACGTAACAGAGACGCCTGCCGGCCTCGTCTGCTGCTTCGGTCACCCGGTCATCTCATGGGCGGAGCGCCAGCATCATGGCCTCGATCGCGATCTGGGGGTTGACGTTGGCGGCCAGGCGTTCCCTGCACTGCATGATCGCGTCGATCCGCCGCAGCGTCTCCTCCGGCGTGGACGACCTGGCCAGCTGGTCGAGGTCGTAGCGGATGTCGTCGTTGGCCAGCTCGATGGCGGCGCCGAACTGCATGGCCAGCACGTCCCGGTAGTACGACGCCAGCTCCAGCAGCGCCGAGTCCAGCGAATCGCGTTTGATGCGGGTGGCCCGGGACTTCTGCCGCTCCTCCAGCTCCTTCAGCGCGCCCGCGCCGCCGCGTACGAGCCCTCGGTTGAGCCCCTTGCCCGTGGAGCCCTCGCCGTAGAGCTTGCGCAGCTCGGCGGTCTCGTCGTCGTTGAGGGCGGCCGTGGCGGCGGCGGCCTCTTCCTCGGCCGTCTTCACCAGCCGCTCGGCCGCGGCCACGCACTCGCCGACGCCCGTCAGCGCGCGTGGAATGCTCAGCACCGCCTCGCGGCGTGCCCTGGCCCCCTCGTCGAGCGCCAGCGCCCGTGCCCTGCTGATGTGCCCCTGAGCGGCTCTGGCGGCGAACCTGGCGATGTCCTGTGGCACGCTGTCGCGGGTGGCCAGCACGTGGGCGACGGCCTCCGCGGCGGGGGTGGTGAGGGTGACCAGCCGGCAGCGGGACCTGATGGTGATCATCAGGTCGTCGGGGGCGGGGGCGCACAGCAGCCACACCGTGCGGGGCGGCGGCTCCTCGATGGCCTTGAGCAGGGCATTGGCGGCCGACTCAGTGGCCCGGTCGGCGTCTTCGAACAGGATGACCCGCCACCGGCCCTGCGTGGGCGCACCGGCCGCGCGCAGGATGAGCTCGCGGGTCTGCTTGACGCTGTAGGACAGGCCTTGCGGGCGTACGGACTCCAGGTCGGGGTGCGAGCCGATCAGCACCTGGTGGCACTGGTCGCAGTGGCCACAGCCGGCGTCGGGGCACAGCAGCGCCGCGGCGAAGGCGCGAGCGGCCTCTTCCCTGCCCGAGCCGGGCGGGCCGGTGAAGAGCCAGGCGTGCGTCATGCCCGCCC
>NZ_SMKO01000032.1 GCF_004348685.1 Nonomuraea deserti
CCACCACCCCCCACCGGAAACCCGCACCACGTCCGAAGCAAGCACCCCGGCCACACCCCAATCCGACCTCGGCGAGCCTCCCCCTGACGGTGGGCCGCTGCGGGCGGCGCACGTGCTGCGCGCGCTGGCAGGCCGGCTGCCCGCCGACACCGTGCTCATCGAGGAGACCCCGTCCTCCCGCCCCGACCTGCACCGCCTCGTGCCCGCGAGAACCCCGCTCGGCTTCGTCTCCGCGGCCATGGGCGGGCTCGGCTTCGCCCTGCCCGCCGCCGTAGGGCTGCGCATGGCGCTCCCCGACCGGCCGGTGGTCGCGGTCGTGGGCGACGGGTCGGCGCTCTACGGACTGCACGCCCTCTGGAGCGCCACCCACTACCGCGTGGGCGCGCTGTTCGTCGTGCTCGCCAACGGCCGGTACGCCGTCATGGACCGGCTGGCCGACAAACAGGGCGGCAAGGCGCCGTGGCCACCGTTCACCGAGGTGGACGTGCGCGGCCTGGCCAGGTCGCTCGGCTGCCCGGCCCGGCGGGTGCACTCGTACGACGAGCTGACGGCCACCCTCGACGAGGTCCTGCCCGGGCTGTCCGCCCGCGAGGAACCCCTGCTGCTCGACGTGACCGTGGCCGTTGATCCCGACTTCCAGCCCTGAGGAGGCTGCTGCCATGACGTTCCTGGACCCCAAGATCTGGACGGGCTCCGTCTTCGGCGGCGGCTGGACCGCCTCCCGCTCCGGAGACGCCCCCGTCATCGAACCGGCCACCGGCAACGAACTCGGCCGGGCGGGCACGGCAGGAGCCGACGACGTCGCGGCGGCCGCCGTACGCGCCCGCGAGGAGCAGCGGGCCTGGGCCGCGACCCCGTACGAGGAGCGGGCGGCCGTGCTGCGGCGCGCCGGACGGCTGTTCGAGGAACACGCGCAGGAGATCCAGGACTGGATCGTCCGCGAGTCAGGCGGCGTGCCCGGCAAGGCGGGCTTCGAGACGCACGTGGCGGCGCAGGAATGCTACGAGGCGGCGGCGCTGGCCTCCCAGCCGCTCGGCGAGGTGCTGCCGACCGCGCGCAAGCGCCTCAGCTTCGCGCGCCGGGTGCCCGCCGGAGTCGTGGGCGTGATCGCGCCGTTCAACTTCCCGCTGATCCTCGGCATCAGGTCCGTCGCCCCGGCACTCGCGCTGGGCAACGCCGTCGTACTGAAGCCGGACCAGCGCACCGCCGTGTGCGGCGGGTTCTCGATCGCCCGCGTCTTCGAAGAGGCCGGGCTGCCCGGCGGGCTCCTGCACGTGCTGCCCGGCGGCCCCGACGCCGGCCAGGCCCTGGTCGCCGACCCGAACACCGACGTCATCTCCTTCACCGGCTCGACTTCGGCCGGGCGCATGGTGGGCGAGACGGCGGCCCGCCTCCTCAAGCGCGTCCACCTGGAGCTCGGGGGCAACTCGGCGCTGGTCGTGTTCGACGACGCCGACCTCGAACCGGCGGTGTCGGCGGGCGCATGGGCGTCGTTCTTCCACCAGGGGCAGATCTGCATGACCTCCGGCCGCCACCTCGTGCACGAGTCCGTGGCCGGTGAGTACGTCGAACGCCTCGCCGCCAAGGCCGCCGGCATGCCGGTCGGCGACCCCGCCACCGGCCAGGTCGCGCTCGGCCCGCTCATCGACGCCGGCCAGCGCGACCGGGTGCACCGCCTGGTCACGGAGAGCGTGACGGCCGGGGCCAGGCTGGCGGCGGGCGGGACGTACGAAGGGCTGTTCTACCGGCCCACGGTGCTGGCCGACGTGCCCGCCGGGGCGCCCGCGTACGCGGAGGAGGTGTTCGGGCCGGTCGCCCCCGTGACGACGTTCGCCACGCTGGAGGAGGCGGCGGCGCTGGCGGCCGACTCGGAGTACGGGCTGTCGCTCGGCGTGCTGACCCGCGACGTGATGAAGGGCCTGGCCCTGGCGGACCTGGTGCCGACGGGCATCGTGCACATCAACGACCAGACGGTGGACGACGAGGCCGTGGCCCCGTTCGGCGGGCGGGGCGCGTCGGGGACGGGCACGAGGCTGGGCGGGCCGGGTGCGAACATCGACGCCTTCACGGAGACGCAGTGGGTCACCATGCAGGGCGACATCGCGGCGTACCCGTTCTGACGCCCGGACCCCTACACTTGCGGGGCCCGCGGCCCGTACGGCGGTGCGTGTCGCCGCGTACGGCCCGCGTCAGCCGCCGGAGGCGCCGGGCTGGATCCGCTCAGCGGCCTCCACCACGTTGGAGAGCAGGAGGGCGCGGGTCATGGGGCCGACTCCGCCCGGGTTGGGGGTGAGGAAGCCCGCGACCTCCTCGACGTCGAGCGCCACGTCTCCGGCGATCTTCCCGTTGACCCGGGAGACGCCCACATCGAGCACGGCCGCGCCGGGCTTGACCATGTCACGGGTGATGAGCTCGGGAACGCCGGCCGCCGCCACCACGATGTCGGCCCTGCGCACGTGGCCGGCCAGGTCCTGGGTGCCGGTGTGGCAGAGGGTGACGGTGGCGTTCTCGCTGCGGCGGGTCAGCAGCAGGCCCAGCGAGCGGCCCACCGTGATGCCGCGGCCGACCACGGCCACCTCGGCGCCCTTGACCGGCACGCCGTATTCCTGCAGGAGCAGCACGATGCCGTGCGGGGTGCACGGGAGGGGCGCGTCGACCATGTGGACGAGGCGGCCGAGGTTGATCGGGTGGAGGCCGTCGGCGTCCTTCGCCGGGTCCATCCGCTCCAGCAGGGCCATCGTGTCGAGATGCTTGGGCAGGGGCAGCTGGACGATGTAGCCGGTGCACTCGGGGGAGGCGTTGAGCTCGTCGATGGCCGCCTCGACCTCTGCCTGCGTGGCGGTCTCCGGCAGATCGACGCGGATGGAGGCGATGCCCACCTCGGCGCAGTCGCGGTGCTTGCCCGCGACGTAGATCTGGCTGCCGGGGTCGTCGCCCACGAGCACGGTGCCGAGGCCGGGCGTGATGCCGCGTTCCTTCAGCGCGGCCACCCTGGTCGTGAGGTCGGCCTTGATCTTGGCGGCGGTGGCCTTGCCATCGAGTTTCACTGCGCTCATGCGGCAATCCTTCCATGCCTCGTCACGGCCCTCGTACGGGGTGCGCGGGGCGCCCGCGGCAACGGGGAACCCGTGATCACGCGCGCGGCGGAGAACCGGGTGTGGCCTCCCGTTATCCACAGACCCCAGGCAGCTAGATCCGGTTATCCACAGGCGCCTCTTGACATCGTTGTCATCGATCTTTTGAGGGCTTAGTGTTGCGGGCGCCAGCAACAAGCTCAGGAGGTCCCCCTTGCCCACCCGCCTGTTGTCCGCAGAGTCGACCGATCTGTTCGTGGGCTCGCGTGACGAGCCGCACCAAGTGCTGCGCGTCACCGTCGCCGCAGGCGACCATGAGACGTCGCTCGACCTGCGCGGCGAGGGCGTCCGCCTGGCCGGGCCTGTGCGCGTTCCCGCCACGGCCGGCGTGCTCGAGATCCCCATGGCCGTGTCCGCGCCGCCGGGCGCCGCCGTGCCCTGCCTGCTCACCCTGGGCGAGGAGTCCCTCGAGGTCACCGTCACGGCCGAGGAGCCCGGCTGGACCATGCACATGGTCTCCCACTTCCACTACGACCCGGTGTGGTGGAACACGCAGGCCGCCTACACCAGCCCGTGGGAGCTGCTCTCCGCCGACTCCACGACCAGGCCGCTCTATGAGCGAAACGCGTTCGCGCTGGTCGAGGCGCACATCGAGCTGGCGCTGCGCGACCCCGACTACCGCTTCGTGCTGGCCGAGGTCGACTATCTCAAGCCGTTCTTCGACACCCACCCCGAGCGGCGGGCCGACCTGCGGGCCCTCATGGCGGAGGGCCGCGTCGAGCTGATCGGCGGCACCTACAACGAGCCCAACACCAACCTGACCGGCGCCGAGACCACCATCCGCAACCTCGTCTACGGCATCGGCTACCAGCGCGACATCCTCGGCGGCGACCCGCGCACCGCGTGGCAGCTCGACGTGTTCGGGCACGACCCCCAGTTCCCCGGCTACCTCGCGGCGGCCGGGCTGACCGGCAGCGCGTGGGCGCGCGGGCCGTTCCATCAGTGGGGCCCGATCAGCAAGAACTTCAAGCAGGCCAAGAACGACGCGGCGCTGATGCAGTTCCCCAGCGAGTTCGAGTGGATCTCGCCGTCAGGGCAGGGTGTGCTGACCCACTACATGCCCGCCCACTATTCCGCCGGCTGGTCGATGGACTCCTCGCCCTCCCTCGACGAGGCCTGCCAGGCGGTCTACGACCTCTACCGCTCGCTCAAGCCCGTCGCCGCGACGAAGAACATCCTGCTCCCGGTCGGCACCGACTACACACCGCCCAACAAGTGGGTCACCGACATCCACCGCACCTGGGCCTCCCGCTACGTGTGGCCCAGGTTCGTCTGCGCCACACCCCGCGACTTCCTCGACGCCGTTCGCGCCGGCAGGTCGTCGTTCAGCCCTCAGACGCGCGACATGAACCCCATCTACACCGGCAAAGACGTCTCCTACATCGACACCAAGCAGGCCCAGCGGGCCGCCGAGGTGGCGGCGCTCGACGCCGAGCGCCTGTCGACGTTCGCCGCCCTGCTCGGGCTCGGCCGCTACCCGCACACCGCGCTCGACAAGGTGTGGCGGCAGCTGGCCTACGGCGCGCACCACGACGCGATCACCGGCTCCGAGTCCGACCAGGTCTACATCGACCTGCTGACCGGCTGGCGCGAGGCCCACGACCTGGCCGCGACCGCCCGCGACCGCGCGCTCGACGCCCTGACCGGCCAGATCACGCTCGACGGCCACAGCGTGGTGGTGACCAACACCCTGCCCTTCGCCCGCGACGGCCTGGTCCGCGTGAGCGTCCCCGCCGGGCACACCGTGGCCGACCTCTCGGGAGCCGAGGTCCCCGCCGTCGCGGAGGGCGGCACGCTGACCTTCCTGGCCCGCGACGTGCCCTCGATGGGCTGGCGCACCTACCGCGTGGTGCAGGGCTTCCCCGGCTCCTGGCAGGCTCGGACCCCCGTGACCGACGCCACCGAGCCGGAGGCCCGGCCGACGCCGGTCGCCCCGGACACCTCGCGTCCGAGCCCCGTCCCCGCGTCGACGCCCGTCACCATCGAGAACGACCGGTGGCGCGTCACGGCCGACCCGGCACGCGGCGGGGCGCTGACCTCCATCCTCGATCGTGCCTCAGGCCGCGAGCTGCTCACCGGCCCCGGCAACGAACTGCGCCTCTATCACGAATACCCGCAGCATCCCGACATGGGCGAGGGCCCCTGGCATCTCATCCCCACCGGCCAGGCCGAAGGCTCGGCCGAGACACGGGCACTGTCGGCGTCCGCGCAGACGAGCCCGATCGGCCACCGCCTGTCGGTCACGGGCCAGGTCGGAGAGATCGCCTACGAGCAGACCGTCACCCTGACGGCCGGCTCCGACCGCATCGACCTCACCACCCGCGTCCTCGACCACACCGGCGCGGACCGCCTGCTCCGGGTGCGTTTCCCCGCCCGCGTCGACGGGGCGCTGCCGGTGTCCGACGTCGCCGGCGCCGTGGTGGGGCGCGGGTTCGCGCTGCCCGACGTCGACACCGCCGAGCACCCGTGGACACTCGACAACCCGGCCAACACCTGGTTCGGTCTGTCCACCACGGCGAAGGTCGACCTCGGCGAAGCAGGCGCGCGGGCCTTGGGCGTGGCCGAGGTCGTCGTGCCCGCCCTCGACGACGCCCCCCAGGCCCGCGACCTGGTGGCCGCCCTGGCCCGCGTCGGCGTCACCGCCACCACGTCCTCCGCGCCCGGCACCCGCTACGGCTGGCTCGACGTCGACTCCAACCTGCCCGACGTGCGCATCGTCATCGGCGGCCCCGACGACAACCCGCTGGCCGCCGAGCTGCTCTCCCGCGCCGACCCGGCCTACCTCGACGCGCTCAAGTCGGGCGCGTCCCGGGTGTGGGTGCCCGCCGAGCGCCCGCTGACGGAGGTCTGGCAGCCCAGCGCCGACCTGCGCGACGTACGCGCCCTGCCCGCCCTGATCGTCACCGGCCCGGTCGCCGACCTGGTGGCCGACCTCGCCGACGCCACGATCGAGGCGGTCTGCCCGCTGGGCGCCGAGCGGCTCGACGACCGCACGGTCGCCCTGCTGACCTACGGCCTGCCCGGCTTCGCCGTCGACCCGTCGGGCGCCCTGCACCTCTCCCTGATGCGCTCGTGCACGGGCTGGCCGTCGGGCATCTGGCTCGACCCGCCCCACCGCACGACGCCCGACGGCTCGGGTTTCCAGCTCCAGCACTGGACCCACGAGTTCTCCTACTCCCTGGTGGCCGGTGAGGGCGACTGGCGGGCCCTGCGGTTGCCCGCGGCTGCGCAGGAGCACATCACCCCGCTGCTCCCCCGCACCGTCGACGCCGCCCAGCGGGGCACCCTCCCTGAGGTGCACTCCCTGCTGACCCTCACGCCCGCTCGCGACGTGCTGCTGAGCACCCTCAAGGCCACCGGCAACCCGCACGCCCACGGCCGCGCCGGCCGGCCGGACGACGGTGTCACCATCCGCCTGGTCGAGTCGACCGGGCTGGGCTCCCAGGCCGGGCTCGCCTCTCCCGTGCTCCCCCTCGACCGGCTCACCCAGGCCGATCTGCTCGAACGTCCCGGCGCGCCGGCCACCGACCTCACCCTGACCGGCGCCGAGATCGCCACCTACATCGCCCCCACAGCCCTGCCCGCCGCCGGCGCACCCGAGTTCGGCCTGGAAATAGAGCCGGCGCAGCCCGTCTACAGCCGCTACTGGCTGCACAACAAGGGCCCCGCACCGCTGGGCTACCTCCCGATCTCCGTCGCCATCGACCCCGGCCTCGTCACCTCACCGCAGGAGCCGTTCGAGGTGGAGGTCGTCGTCTCCGCCCACCTGACCGACGAGCCCCATGAGGGCGTGGCCGAGGTCCGCGTGCCCGAAGGGTGGACCGCCACCCCGGCCCAGCGCCCCTTCCGCCTCCCTCCCGGCGGCCACCTCCGGTTCCCGGTGACGGTGACGCCCCCGCCCCTTCCAGGATCCGGCCTCTATTTCGTCTCGGCCCGCACCACCGCGGGCGGCCAGCTCATCGAAGACGTCACCACGGTCGCCTTCGGCGAGGCCCCCGAGCTGCCCGTGGCCGGCACCCCCGCCGAACCCCGCAGAGCCAACCGGGGCACCAAGTCCGCCGACGCCCGCCCGACGGGCCTGTCGATCACCCCCGCCACCGGGTCGCTGGCGCTCCGGCCCGGCGACCGCACCTCGCTCACGCTCAGGCTCGCCAACACGACCTCGGACGAGATCCGCGGCGAGGCCCAGCTCGCATCCCCTTGGGGCACGTGGACCATGCTCCCGGAGGTCATCCAGGGCTTCACGGTGGCCGCGGGCGAGACGGCGGAGGTGTCGTTCCCGGTGGAGGTCCCCACCGACGCGACCGACGGCCACGCCTGGGCCCTGGCCAAGGTCATGTGGTTCGGCCGCTGCCAGTACACCCCAGCCATCCGTCTGGAGGTGACCCGATGACCCACCACCTTCATGGCCCCACGGCAGCCACCCCGCAGACCCTCCTGCCGAGCCCAACACCATCCCCGCAGACGACTTCCCCACAACCCTCCCACTCGGGCCGAACAGCATCCCCACAACCCTCCCAGCCGGGCCAAACGGCACCCCCACAGATCCCCCTGCCGGGCCGAACACCTTCCCCACAACCCTCCCGACCGGGCCAAACGGCACCCCCACAAACCCCCCTGCCGGGCCGAACGGCTACCCCGCGAAACCCTCTGCCGGGCGAAGCGGCTTCCCCGCTGACCCTCTCGCCGGGGGAAGCGGCTCGCCGGCAGACCCCTCCTGCTGGAACGGAGGCGGTTTCGGGCGCGGAGCCTCTGACGGGCTCTGCGGCGGGCCCGAGGACGCATCAGGAAACGGTCCCAGCAGCAGGCCGGCAGACGGGTCAGGCACCGTACTCAGCACCGGATCCGCAGGCAATTCGCACGCCAGGCTCGCCGGCAGGTCGGAAACCGGCCCAGTCATCCGGCTCGACCACAGGTCCGGGTACGCGGCACGAGGCGCATCCCGGTCAGCGGGAGGTGATCGGCTGGGTCGATGGCCGCCCGATCTCCCGCAAGCTCCTCGACGAGCGCCTCACCGCCCTGCGGGAGGGCCCGCTCAGCGCGGCGCTTCCGGTGCCGGGCACCTCCGAGGACCGCCAGCTCGCCAGGTGGCTCACCCAGGTCATCCTCACCGAGGCACTGTGCGAGAGCACGGCCACCGGTCTCGGCCTGCGCCCGCGGGAGAGACCGCCACTGGATCGGCTGTCCGCCGTCGAACTGGGCTCGATCAACGCCGCCGCCTACAACGGCAGCCCGTGGGTGCGCGCCATGTTCGACCACGTCACAGCCGATGTCATCACCCCGCCGGAATGGCGGCGCAGACCGTCTCCCGGCCCCGCCTCCCTGGCACGGCACCTCGTACGACATCGTCTGTTCACCGATCGCGAGCGGGCGAGCGAAGCCTCCCCCGCCGATCTCGAACCTCTCGGGCCGATCGCGCTCGACTCGCTACCGACCGCCATCGCCAAAGCCCTCCAGGCGCACCCGTACGACACGCTCGTCGGCCCGATCGAGGACGGCCTCGGCTGGCATGTCGCCATCGCGAGCCCCGCCACGACCCCGAGCCTGCCCGCCCACTCGACCTCGGCTCCGGCCCCACCTTCAGCCCCTGCACCCACCACACCGCCGGTCCCAGCCTCAGACCTGACCTCTCGAACGGCCCCAGACCCGGCCTCACATACGACTTCACCATCGCCCCCCGGGCCTTCCACGACCGCGACCCGGCGACCGACCGCAGGCATGGCCCGCACCGGCCCGGGCTTGACCCCTGACCCGATCTCCGACCTGGCCGCCGAGGCGATCTCACTGCCACCTCAGGAAACCGCCGCAACCATGACCCCGAGGGCGGCTGTGGAGGGCTTTATGGGAGGATCCGCCCTGGAGGAGCAACAATCGCATCGGATGTCCCGCGCATCGCACCAAGATCCATACCTCTTGGAGGCGGCGCGGCGGCAGGCGTTCGCGCGATGGCTCGACGACCTACGTGCCAAGAAGGTGAAGCTCGTTCCCGGCTTTGAGCATCCTGGCGACCCACGCCAGCCCGACAATCATCACAAACATTGATGACCTGCGTACTCGCCATCGACATCGGAGGGACCAAGCTCGCCGCCGCACTGGTGGACGAGACGGGTTCGATCCTGCGTTCCGCGACCCGGCCCACACCGCGTACGGACGTCATGAACGCGCTGGCAGCCCTCGTCTCGGAGGTGAAGACAGGCGGTCCGCCGCCCGTGGCCGCCGGCATCGGTTGCGCGGGTCCCATCGACCTCGCCACCGGAACCGTGAGCCCGGTCAACATGCCGAGCTGGCGGGGATTCCCGCTGCGCGACGAAGTACGGAAGCTGACCGGCTTGCCCACCATGCTGGCGGGCGACGCGCAGTGCTTCGCACTCGGGGAGCACTGGCTGGGCGCGGGCCAGGGCAGCGACGCGCTGCTCGGCATCGTGGTCTCCACGGGCATCGGCGGCGGCCTGGTGATCAACGGCTCCCCTCTGCTCGGCCCGACAGGGAACGCCGGACATGTGGGGCACATGTCCGTGGACCCGAACGGTGAACGGTGCGAGTGCGGCGGCCGTGGGTGCGTGGAGCGCTACTCCAGTGGCCCCAACCTGGTTCGCTGGGCCGTCGGTCACGGCTGGAAGGGCGAACCTGCCGACGCCCGCACTCTCGCCGAGGACGCGGCGGCGGGCGACCCGGTCGCGCTGGCCGCGTTCGAGCGGGGGGCCAGGGCGCTCGCGGGGATGATCGCCTCGGTGACGGCCGCAACCGAAACCACGAAGGTGGTGGTCGGTGGTGGTGTGTCGATGGCCGGCAAGGTCCTGTTCGAACCCCTGGCGCGTGCGCTCGACGACGTCGCGGGCCTCGCCTTCGTCCGGGCCGTCCGCGTCGTGCCCTCCGTACTGGGGGTCCGGGCCTCTCTGGCCGGCGCGGCGAAGCTCGCGCTGGACCACTCACCACCGACATAGCCCGACGGGCGGCGACCGGCACCGCCCGTCACCTCACATCGTCAACCGCCCGGCGCAGTACTTTGCTGCTTCCGGCCTCCACACCGTCGGGCGCCCATAAGGCACCTTCGCCTATCGGGCACTTTCACCCGTCAGGCACCCTCACCCATCAGGCACCCTCACCCATCAGGCACCGTCACCCATCAGTTGCCTTCAGCCCGTCGGGCACCTCGCGCGGGCGCATCTCCAGCGACCTCACCTCAGCGCCGCCGTCACACCCTCGCACGCCCGTCCTTGCACGCCGTCGCCTCTGCAACCATCACCCCTACGTCCGTCACCCTGCAGCTGTCACCCCTGCACGCTCGTCACCCGGCACGCTCGTCACCCGGCACGCTCGTCACCCGGCACGCTCGTCACCCGGCACGTCCGTCACCCCTGCACGCACGCTCACCGCCTGCACGCACGCTCACCCCTGCACGCCCGATCACCCCGCACGCCCGCTCACCCCCGCACGTCCGTTACCGCTGCATGCTCGCTCACACTTGCACGCCCGTCCTTGTATGCCTGTCACACCTGAACACCCGCACCCCCTCGACCCTCACTCGGGCGCAGCCACCACTACCCGCGTCGGTTCGCCTTCGGCGGGCGGGTGGCCGGACGAGCGGCTCTCGTGCGAAGGACTTTCCGTTGCGGGGCTCCGGCCGAACGTGGCAAAGGTACGTGGGCAGCCCGCAACCAGACCGGGCACGGCGGCCCCGTCACCAGGCCACGCACGGTCACTTCGCTACCGGAGCGGACACGGCCACCCCGGTCACCAGGCCACGGACGGCGGCCCTCACCTGGCCAGGCACGGCGGCCTCCGTGACCAGGGCGGGGGCACGGCGATCGTGTTGGGGGTCGGGTACGTTCGCCGTCTCCGGCTGCGGGGACGGCGTCCTGTGTCGCCTGCGGTAACACTCGGGGCGGCGCGGGTTGCAGGGCTTACTCGGGTTCGGTGAGCCGGGCCTCGCGGCGTTCGATGATGCGGCGGGTGAAGGGGATGATCTCCACGACGCGGCTGCCCAGATAGGCACCGATGAAGGCGAGCACCAGGAGGACGAAGGGGCTGGTAGCGAGGCCGTTCACAGTGACGAGGGCCTGCAGGATCGCGTCAAGCAAGGAAGACTCCGGAGAACGAGCAAACTGGGGAAGGCATCAGGTTAACCGGAGACAAAGGATGCTCGACGCAAAACGGCTAAAGGGCGACATGATCAGCCATGTCGCCCTTTAGCGGATGATCAGTGGACGTTGCGGGTGATCAGTGGAAGAAGTGGCGCGTGCCGGTGAAGTAGAGGGTGATGCCCGCCTTCTCGGCCGCGTCGATGACCTCCTGGTCACGGATGGAGCCGCCGGGTTCGACGATCGCCCGCACACCCGCCTCGATCAGCACCTGCGGGCCGTCGGGGAACGGGAAGAACGCGTCGGAGGCCGCGACCGCGCCGGCGGCGCGCTCGTCCGCCCTGGTGACCGCCAGGCGGCAGGAGTCGACCCGGTTGACCTGGCCCATGCCGACGCCCACGGTCGCGCCGTCAGCGGCGAGCAGGATGGCGTTGGACTTGACCGAGCGGCAGGCCCGCCAGGCGAACTCCAGGTCGGCGAGCTGCTCCGGCGTCGCCGGTGTGCCGGTCTTGAGCTCCCACTGGGCGGCCGAGTCGCCGGGCGCGTCCACCTTGTCGACCGACTGCACCAGCAGGCCGCCGTCGATCTCGCGCAGCTCCGTCCGCCGTGACGGGCCCTGCGGGCACACCAGGAGGCGCAGGCTCTTCTTGGCACGCAACGTCTCCAGCGCCTCGGCGGCGTAGGAGGGGGCGATGACGACCTCGGTGAAGACGTCGGCGATCTGCCTGGCCAGCTCGGCCGTGACCTCGCGGTTGACGGCGATCACGCCGCCGTAGGCGGACACGGGGTCGCACGCGTGCGCCTTGCGGTGCGCCTCGGCCACGTCGGAGCCGACCGCGATGCCGCAGGGGTTCTGGTGTTTGATGATGGCGACGCAGGGCTCGGAGAAGTCCCACGCGGCGCGCCAGGCGGCGTCGGAGTCGAGGTAGTTGTTGTAGGACATCTCCTTGCCGTGCAGCTGCTCGGCGTTGGCGAGACCGCCCGTGCCGCCCGTGTAGAGGGCGGCGCCCTGGTGCGGGTTCTCGCCGTAGCGCAGGGTGGCCTTGCGCTGGTAGGCGCCGCCGGTGAACGACGGGAAATGACCCTCCTCGCCGTACGTGCCGGCGAACCAGTTGGCCACGGCCACGTCGTACGAGGCCGTGTGGGCGTAGGCGATGCCGGCCAGGCGCCGGCGCTCGGCCAGCGTGAACCCGCCCTCGGCCACGGCGGCGAGCACGTCGCCGTAGGAGCCGGGGTCGACCACGACCGCGCAGGTGTTGTGGTTCTTCGCGGCGCCACGGATCATGGCGGGCCCGCCGATGTCGATCTGCTCGACGCACTCCTCGTCGGACGCGCCCGAGGCCACCGTCTCCTGGAACGGATAGAGGTTGACGACCACCAGCTGGAACGGGTCGATCTCCAGCTCCTCCAGCTGGGTCACGTGGTGCGGCTTGGTGATGTCGGCCAGCAGCCCGGCGTGCACGCGCGGGTGCAGGGTCTTGACCCGTCCGTCGAGGCACTCGGGGAACCCGGTCAGCTGCTCCACCTTCGTCACCGGGATCCCGAAGGACGAGATCGCGGCCGCCGTGCCACCGGTCGAGACGATCTCCACCCCTGCGCCGTCGAGGGCTCTGGCCAGCTCTTCGAGACCGGACTTGTCGTATACAGCGATCAACGCGCGCCGGATGGCGATGCGAGTCACGTGGATTCCCCTCCTGTGTGGTTGCCGATGCGGACGTTGCGTCCGCTGACCGTCCAGCCCTCGCGAGCCATCCGGCCGACGATCTCGACGAGCAGACGGCGCTCGACGGTCTTGATGCGCTCGTGGAGGACGGCCTCGTCGTCGTCCGGGAGCACGGGCACCGCTTCCTGGGCGACGATCGGCCCGCTGTCGACGCCTTCGTCGGCCAGTATCACCGTGCAGCCGGTCACTTTGACCCCGTGGGCCAGCGCGTCGCGCACGCCGTGGGCGCCGGGGAACGACGGCAGGAGCGCGGGGTGGGTGTTGAGCAGGGGAAAGGCCTGGAGAGTGGGCTTGCCGAGGATTTTCATGAAACCCGCCGACACGACGAGGTCGGGCTCGTACGCGGAGATCCTGGCCGCGATGGCCACATCCCACTCCGCCCGCGTCGCGTAATCACTCACTTTTTCCACAAAAGTCGGGATGCCTGCCTTCGAGGCCCTGACCAGCCCCTCGATCCCCTCCCTGTCGGCGCCGACCGCTACCACGCGAGCACCGTAAGACGGGTCGGCAGAAGCGTCCAGCAGGGCCTGTAGGTTGGTTCCAGAGCCGGAGACGAGGACGACGAGCCGCCCAACCTTAGACACGCACACTCTCCCAAGAGGTAACAGGGTGGGGCTGTCAGCGTATCTGTTCCTCACCCGGCGACGCAGAGGAGGTCAGGTGTCGACACCGGTGAAGGCACCGGCAGGCCAGCAGCCCGCTGAATCGGCGGGCCGCCGAGCGATCTGGTTGTCCATCGCAGCGCTGGCCATGACGTTCATGTTGCCGCTCGCGGGCCTGGTCATGGCGTTGTTCGCGCTCATGGCCGGCATCAAGGCGCTGCCGCTGCTCAAGGGCGAGGGCAAGCCCACGGGCGTCGCCGTGGGCGGCATCACCGTCTCTGCGATCGCCCTGGCGCTGTCCACGATGGCCACGGGGATGCAGCTCTACCTCATGGACGAATACTCCGCCTACCAGGAGTGCATGAAGGGCGCGGGCACGGTGTCGTCACAGGGTGAGTGCTTCACGCAGTTCAGGGACGCGGCTGAGCGCAAGCTCCCGGCCGACGTGCTCGAACTGCTCGGCGCCATGCAGCCGTAACAAGCCGTCAAGCCGTCACCACCCGGGACCAGCCGGGACCGCGAGGCCCCCGCACGGCCCGGGGCACCTGCGCGAGCCGGCGGACTCCGCCCTCACCCGTCTCGGGCGCCGGTCCGGTCGCTGGGTCGCGGTTGCGCGGAGGCCGTCCGGCGGTCAGTCGCGGTCCCAGGCGTAGGGGTCGACGTAGATGACGTGGCCGCCGCGGTCGTCCGACTCGTCGACGATGTCCTTGCGCGGCGGGCGGGCGTCCGGCCCCGGCTCCGGCGCGCGCGAGCGCGACTGGGCCAGCGTCTCGGCCGCCGCCGACGCGTGCTCGTCCTGCCAGTCGTCCCTGATGACGGGGATCTCCTGGGTGTCGGCTTCCGTCGCGTCCATCCAGTGGCCGGGCAGCGGGCGCGGGTCGGACTCGGCCAGCCCCACCTTGCTCGCCGCCTTGGCCAGCGCCGCCCCGGCCTTGCGTACGGGGGCGGCCGCCTTGTCGAGCGGCGTACGGGCACGTTTGTTGAGCAGCAGCAGGTTGGTCACGCCGGCGGAGATGCCGGCGGCCACGCCGACCTCGAGCGCCACCGACAGCGCCACCTCCCAGGGGGACGGCCCGACCGTGGCGAGCCTGCCACCGCCGATGGGCCCGCCGGACAGCGCCGCCAGCACCCCCGCCACGAGGCCGGTCGAGACCCCGCTGAGGAAGCCCCACAGCGGCGCCGCCTCGTAGGACGGCGACGGCGAGATCCTGGCCACCATCACGCCCGCCACCGCTCCGGCCGCGAACGGCAGCGCGATCACCGCCATCATCCACGCCGGCACGGTGCCGCTCTCCGGCAGCGCCCCCAGCAGCGGCAGGCTCGGCACCGTGCCGAGCTGCACCCCGGTCGGCGCGACCAGGGTGTCGGCGCCGATCGCGAACCCCGGCCCCGCGATGTAGGACAAGGCCCAGACGACGGCGTTGAGCGCGTAGAGGAGTTGCAGCAACAACAGCAGCACCCCGCCCACGAACCCGGGCGAGAGCACGCTGGACAGCTCCTGGATCTGCCCGAAGTTGAGCGCGATGGCGACCAGCACGAGAGCGAGCCCGGCCACGAGCAGCACCGCCGTGGCGACGGCCGTGCCGACGGTCAGCGCCCGCACCCGCTCGGGCAGCAGCCGCAACATGACCCGCCAGGGCCCGATCATCCGCGCCGTGGCCAGCGAGCCCGCCAGGAACGCCAGCACGAAGTGGCTGAACAGCGTCTCGCCGAGGAACGGCTGCGTGATCTCGTTGCGCGCGACGACCGCGATCAGTCCGGCGAGCAGCGCGTACGGGGCCGCCAGCGACACCCCCGCCTGCACCACCAGCACCAGCTGGGCCCGCCGCCGGGCCCCCGCCTGCGCCTTGGGGCTGTTCTTCGGCAGCCGGGCGGGCAAGCGCAGCCGCAGGTCGGCGTCACGGGCCATCCATCGCGCCGCGCGGTAGAGCAGCACGGCGGGCAGCAACATCAGCCCCAGCGGCAGCAGGCCGACCCGCCCGCCGGGGATCGCGAACCCGGCGTGGTGCGCGGCCAGCCAGAGCTGCGCCGCCGTACGGAACACGCCCGGCAGCCCGGCTTCGAGCGTGCCGCGCGGCGCGGCGATCCAGCCGACCAGCGTGAGCGTGGTGAGCGCCGCCAGCCCGACGCCGAGCGTGGCGGCGGCCGCCAGCATCCCCGACACGGGCAGCGGCCGCCTGGTCTCGTCGTCGTCGCTCGAGACCCCGGGCAGTCGGCCGAGCACCGACCGGGGGGCGGCACGTAGCTGGTCGAGAATCGCCGTCACAGTAGGCGATTTTCTCAAGCTTTCCCGACCAGCGCTTGGTTGACGCGCCGCCCGCCCTTACTTTGTGGCCGCCGATCCCGTCCCCGGTCGCGCGAGGCTCTTCCCTTTCCATCCTTTACGGCGCTGCCGTGGTCGCCCCAACCGCCGACCGGGGCCGGCGTCGGTCCAGGGAGACGCTTCTGAGCCGGTTAGTGGCGCGCCGCCGCCACGCCGCCCCGTCGGCCGTGTTCCGTGGCCGACGCGTGGCCCGTGATCGCAGCCGAGCAGCAGACCCCCTGGTCGGCCCGGGGGGCGTACACAGGGAGCAGCGGCGCAGGCACGACGGCGCGGGCACGACGGCGCGGGCACGACGGCGCGGGCACGAGGACACGGGCACGAGGGCACGGGCACGGCGGCGCGTACAGGATGGGCGCGGCGCGTGGGGAGGAAGGCGAGAAGCCCCGCACGGGAGGGGCCGTGCGGGGCTGTCAATGTGCGACGCTCAGCGAGCCTGCATGATCTCGCGCATCAGGCGGGCCGTCTCGGAGGGGGTCTTGCCGACGCGGACGCCGACCTTCTCCAGTGCCTCCTTCTTCGCCTGGGCGGTGCCGGCGGAGCCGGACACGATGGCGCCCGCGTGGCCCATCGTCTTGCCCTCTGGAGCGGTGAAGCCCGCGACGTAGGCCACGACCGGCTTGCTGACGTGCTGCTCGATGTAGGCGGCGGCCCGCTCCTCGGCGTCGCCGCCGATCTCGCCGATCATCACGATCGCGTCGGTGGCGGGGTCTTCCTGGAACGCCTGGAGCGCGTCGATGTGCGTGGTGCCGATGACCGGGTCGCCGCCGATGCCCACGGCGGTGGAGAAGCCGAAGTCGCGAAGTTCGTACATCAGCTGGTAGGTGAGCGTGCCGGACTTCGAGACCAGGCCGATGCGGCCGGCGGTGGTGATGTCGGCGGGGATGATGCCGGCGTTGGAGGCGCCGGGAGAGGCGATGCCCGGGCAGTTGGGGCCGATGATGCGGGTCTTGTTGCCCTTGGCCACCGCATACGCCCAGAACTCGGTCGAGTCGTGCACCGGCACGCCCTCGGTGATCACCACGCAGAGCGGCATCTCGGCGTCGATGGCCTCCTTGACCGCGTCCTTGGTGAACGCCGGGGGCACGAACACGACCGACACGTCGGCGCCGGTCTGCTCCATCGCCTCCTTGACCGTCCCGAACACGGGCAGGCCCTCGTGCGTGGTGCCGGCCTTGCGGGCGTTGACGCCGCCGACCACGCGGGCGCCGGAGGCGAGCATGCGGCGGGTGTGCTTGGTGCCCTCGCCGCCCGTCATGCCCTGAACGATGATCTTGCTGTTCTCAGTCAACCAGATGGCCATGGGTCACACACCTGCCGCAGCGAGCTCGGCGGCCCGCTTGGCCGCGTCGTCCATCGTGTCTACCAGCTCGACCCGCGGGAGCGCGGCGTCGGCCAGGATCTGCCGCCCGAGCTGGGCGTTGTTGCCGTCGAGGCGGACCACCAGCGGGTGGGTCACGGCCTCGCCACGGCTCTCCAGCAGCTTGAACGCCGAGACGATGCCGTTGGCGACGGCGTCGCAGGCGGTGATGCCGCCGAAGACGTTCACGAAGATCGACTTGACGCTCGGGTCGGAGAGGATGATCTCCAGGCCCGCGGCCATGACCTCGGCCGAGGCGCCGCCGCCGATGTCGAGGAAGTTCGCGGGGGACGGCTTGCCGGGGAACTGCTCGCCCGCGTAGGCCACCACGTCGAGCGTGGACATGACCAGGCCCGCGCCGTTGCCGATGATGCCGACGTCGCCGTCGAGCTTGACGTAGTTGAGGTCCTTCTCCTTGGCCTTGGCCTCGAGCGGGTCCTCGGCCGCCTTGTCGGCGAGCGCCTCGTGGTCGGGCTGGCGGAACGCCGCGTTGGCGTCGAGAGTGACCTTGCCGTCGAGGGCCTTCACCTGCCCGTCGGCCGACAGGATCATCGGGTTGACCTCGACGAGTGTGGCGTCCTCGTCGACGAAGCAGCACCACAGCTTCTCGATGAGCTCGGCGGCGCCGTCGAGCGCCTTGTCCGGCAGGCCGCCGGCCACCGCGATCTCGCGGGCCTTGGCGCGGTCGATGCCGTTCAGCGCCGAGACCGGCACCTTGGCGACCTTCTCCGGCGCGGTGTGGGCGACCTCTTCGATGTCCATGCCGCCGGCGGCGGAGCAGATCGCGAGGAACGTACGGTTGGCGCGGTCGAGCAGGAAGGAGAAGTAGTACTCCTCCGCGATCGCGCTGGCCTCCTCCACGAGCACTTTGTGGACCGTGTGGCCCTTGATGTCCATGCCGAGGATGGCGGTGGCCTTCTCGACGGCGTCGGCGGCGTCGGCCGCCACCTTCACGCCGCCGGCCTTGCCGCGGCCACCGGTCTTGACCTGAGCCTTGACGACAACGCGGCCTGTCAGCTCCTCGGCCGCCGACCGCACCTCCTCCACGGTGTGGGCGACGATGCCGCGTGGCACCGGGATGCCGTAGTCAGCGAAGAGTTCCTTCGCCTGATGTTCGAACAGGTCCACGAGGGGTCCGTCCTCTTCCCATTTGTCGCTCACCCTCCTCACTCGCTCCGTGGAGTGCCTTCTGCGCCGGCCCTCCACTCCGCTCGCTGCGTCGGGTTCGCTCCTTGCTTATCCGACTGAATGTTCGACGCTTGTCCGACTGATGTACGACGGCCCGGGCAACTGCACTTACGGTCGCGTCCGCTTCGCCGTTCGGTGGCATCGTGCCTCGCTCTCTCACGGCGAGCTCCTACGCTCAGGGGTGCGTGCCGGGCTTTTCCGCCAGTGAAGCCTAGCCCGAAGCTTGACCTGACCAGGTCATCGGGTGGGGGTTCTCGCGCTATGTGACGGTGATCTCACTTCTCCACGACGGCACCTGCACGAATTTTGCACCGATTCGACGGCATACGCCCCGGTTCTCGATATACGGTCGTGATCTTCGATTGGCAGAATCCACTCCTCTTCCTTTTGGAACCAGAGGAAACTCGTATGAACCGATTTGTCGCTAGGCCTGGCGGTGACCACGGCCGCGCTCACGGGGGCACGCGGGTTCCTTGAGGAGGACCCGATCTACTCCTGAACTCGCTCGGCGGCATTCCGTAATGGCCGGCTCCGCCGGGCCGCTCCACAAGGCCGCACTTCCGCCTTGACCTCGACAACAGAACTTCGACGAAGGAAACCCGCATGAAGCGAATCCTGACCGGCGTGGCGTTAGCCACGACCGCGGCGCTGGTGACCGCCACTCCCGCGATGGCCGCCCCCAAGGACCCCGTGGTGGCCGTCAAGAAGCGGATGGCCCCCGGCAAGGGGGTGAGCTTCACCGAGCGCACGACCGTGTCCCAGGACGGCACGCGCGAGGTGTTCCTCCGGCGCAGCGGCACCCTGCAGTTCAGCAAGACGGGCATCGCCGCCTCCGACATCACCGGCAAGCTCAACATCACGTCCAAGGACCTGGGCGACGTGCCGGACAGCGACTTCGGCGAGATCCTCAGGGCGGTGGCCAAGCCTGAGCGCACGATCAGGGTCGGCACCACGTCCTACCTCTCCGGCAACATGTGGGCGACCCTGCTGCCCGAGGGCAAGACCTGGTTCAAGGCGCCCAAGGGCCCGACCGGCGGCGTCACCGGCACGTTCGGCCAGCCCGTCAACCTGGGCGAATACTCCACGCTCAAGACCCTGCTCAAGGGTGCCAAGGCAACCAGCCACGGCTACACGGGCACGATCAAGCTGGGCACCCTGTGGAAGGCCTCCCCCTGGCTGCGCGCCGGATCGCTCGGCGCCCCGACCGCCAAGGCGCTGAAGAGCCCGATCAAGTGGAGGCTCACCGTGAACGCGGCCGGCCTCCCGACCCGCCTAGTGACGACGTTCTCGGCCTTGGTGAACGGCACCGGCGACGAGGGCACCGTGAGCGTGGACACGAGGTACACCGGCTGGGGCAAGGCCGTGTCGATCAAGGCGCCGCCGGCGAAGGACGTCGCGACCACGTTCGAGGACGGCCAGGACGACATCTCCAGCCTTACCGAGATCCCCCTCGGCGCGTACGCCGTCACCGGCTGACCTGCCGATCGTCCGCGCCTCTCCCGTCCCGGACGGGAGAGGCGCGACCGGGCGGGATGGGCTCCACCGGGTGGGGCGGGCGCGGCCGCGCGGGAGAGGGGCGGCCGGGCTCAGCCCAGTCTGGACTCCCGGAGAGCCGCCCATTCGAGAGAGTGCCTGATGCCCTCATCGAGGGAGTGGCGGGCCTGCCAGTCCAGCAGGCGGCGGGCCCAGTCACTGCGGGTGTAGGCGCCGGGCACGTCGCCGGGGCGGGCGGGGGCCTCGACGACCTCGATGGGACGGTCGACGACGCGGTTGAACGCCTCGGCCAGCTCGCGGACCGTGGTGCCCGCGCCGGTGCCCAGGTTGATCACGCCGGTGTCGAGCGCGTCGAACCGGCGCAGGGCCGCCACGTGCGCGGTCGCCAGATCCCAGACGTGCACGTAGTCGCGGATGCCGGTGCCGTCTCTCGTCGGGTAGCCGGTGCCGGTGATCTGGAAGGGCACGCCGTCCTCGTACGCCTCGATCATCTTGCCCAGGGCGTGGCTGGGACGGCGCAGCTGCAGCCCGGTGCGCATCCGCGGGTCGGCGCCGACCGGGTTGAAGTAGCGCAGGGACAGGATCCTGATCGGGCGACTGGCCGCGATGTCGGCGAACATCGCCTCGCACACCGCCTTGGTCTGCGCGTACGGGCTCTGAGGAGCGAGCGGCGAGTCCTCGTCCACCGTGTGGTCCGCGCCGGCCTGGTAGATCGACGCGGATGAGCTGAAAATCATCCGCTCGCAGCCGTTGCGGAGCAGGTGGTCGACGAGTTCGAGGCTCCTGGCGACGTTCGCGCGATAGTAGCCGATGGGGTCGGCCACGGAATCCGGGACCACGATGAGCGCCGCGCAGTGGACGACAGCCTCAATATCCGGATTTTCGGCGAAAATCTTGTCTATCAATGGGCCATCGCCGATATCCCCCTCATAGAACACCCGCCCTTCGGCGAACTCCCTCCGCCCCGTCACGAGGCTGTCCAGAATCACGGGCGTGATCCCGGCATCCAGGCACGCCGACGCGACCGTGCTGCCGATATAACCCGCCCCACCAGTAATCAGAACACGCATCCCAGCACCCTAGCCTCGCTCGTGCGCGCTTCATGACCTCCATCCTTTACGGCTCCGCCCACGTGAGGCCATCCACCGCACGTCGGCCGGGGACCTTCCAGGGCAACGCTCTCTGACCCTTCAGCGGCGCGCCGCCGCTACGGCGCGCCCCGTGGGCCGTGTTCCGTGGCAACCGGTCGCCCCGTGGCGCCCGGCCCCTGGCTGAGATCGCCGCGTTCGACGGAGACACGGGCTCCGCCGGCGAGGCACGGATCGCGTACGACCGGTTCCGCGACTTCTTTACCGCTCGATACAGAACTGGTAGTGTCCACTTTCGTACCGATCGGTACTGAATATAGGGGAGACCGCACGTGGGACAGCTCGAGAACAAGACCGCGATCGTCACCGGCGGAAGCAGCGGCATCGGCCTCGCCGCGGCCAGGCGTTTCGCCGCGGAGGGCGCACACGTCTTCATCACCGGCCGGCGCGAACGCGACCTGGCCGCCGCCGTCGAGACCATCGGATCCGCCACCGGGATCGCCGGCGACATCTCCGACCTCGACCACCTCGACCGCCTGTACGACGCGGTGCGCGAGCGCGACAAGGGCCTGGACGTGCTGTTCGCCAACGCGGGCACGGGCGCGTTCGCCACCCTTGAGGAGACCACCGAGGAACATTTCGACCGCATCTTCGACGTCAACGTGCGCGGGACGGTGTTCACGGTGCAGAAGGCGCTGCCGCTGCTCAACAAGGGCGCGTCCGTGATCGTGAACTCATCCGTCCGCGCCGACGACGGCATCGAGACCTTCGGCGCCTACGCCGCGTCCAAGGCGGCGCTGCGCTCGTACACGCGTACGTGGGCCAACGAGCTCAAAGGACGGAACATTCGCGTCAACGCCGTCTCGCCGGGAACCATCGACACTCCCGCGCTCGCCGGCATCGTCGGCGAGGAGAACGCCGAGGAGGCCAAGGCCGGCTTCGCCGCCAACGTGCCCCTCGGCCGCATGGGGACGTCGGACGAGGTCGCCGACGCCGTGACCTTCCTCGCCTCCGACCAGAGCAGCTTCGTCCTCGGCGCGAACATCTACGTCGACGGCGGCGAGAACCAGCTCTAGAGGGTCCGGGCCGCCGTGGCGACGCAGGCGGCTCAGGGCCGTCCCGAACCGGCGGAGCGTCCGACGACGACGCCACCGGCCTACGACGGTCCACGGCACTGCGGCCTCATGGACGATGGAGCTCGACCCTCGGCTCACCTGAGGTTCGAGCCCGGACCGAGGCCCTGTTCGCGCACGTGCCGGACGGCCAGGAGGCGCTGATCTTCGACGACGGCGCCGAACGGCGCGTCCGGCTGGTCACCGCGGTCCGCGACCGGCCTCCCGGCCGGTCGGTGCCGGAAGCCCTGCGCCGCCGCCTGGCAGCCCGCGCAGTCTTCACCCGTCCGCGCTCTCGCCCGCCACGTCCTGGAGATCCCCGAACACGCGGGCACGGAACCCGACCCCCTGGCGCGGCCAGGGGCACGGAACCCGACCCCCTGGCCGCGCTGCACACCATCTTCGACCTCCTCGAATCCGGCTGTCCGGAGTCGCTCGAAGAGGCCTGGTCAAGCTTCCACCTGACCGGCACGCTCGCCAGGCCCGCCTGGCCGGGGTGGGTGCGTCGGCGAAGCGGCGTACCGGGGCGATCCTCCGAATGCGGCATGAAGCCCTCGGAGGCAGCCGTCCGTCGCGGCGTCTGCCCTGGTGAGGCGAGCGGCGGTCCCGTCCAGAAGCTGCCGGACGAGGGCGAGGGTGCCGAGGTCGGCCGGTGGCGCTGTGGCGGTAATCCACGGGACCTCATTCGGCGGCTCAGGCTGCGGTAAAGACTGGCCTGCGCTCTGGTCTTGGCGGCGTTGGCGTGCGACATTTCCTGATATGGGCAGGGACGTGCCAGTCGTCGTCTTCAGCCGGGACGACCGCCGGAAATATCGGGAAAAGGTGCGTCGGTGCCTCGACGTCTTCGCCCAGATGTTGCGCGAATCCCGCTTCGACTTCGAACGCCCGCTCGCCGGACTGGAGATCGAGCTCAACATCGTGGACGCGCGCGGCGAGGCCGTCATGCGCAACGCCCAGGTGCTCGCCGCCATCGAGCGGCCGGACTGGGCGACGGAGCTGGGCCAGTTCAACATCGAGATCAACATCGAACCCCGGGAGCTCGGCGGCGACGGCGCGCTCCGCCTGGAGAACGACATCAGGGCGCGGCTCAACCACGCCGAGGAGCGCGCCCGCCCCCAGGACGCCCACCTGGTCCTGATCGGCATCCTGCCCACGCTGCGCGAGCAGGACATCGGCGAGGGCACGCTCTCCGCGAACCCCCGCTACCGCCTGCTCAACGAGCAGATCTTCGCGGCCCGCGGCGAGGACCTGCACCTGTCCATCGACGGCGTCGAACGCCTCGACACGCACGCGGACAGCATCACGCCCGAGGCCGCCTGCACCAGCGTGCAGCTCCACCTGCAGGTCAGCCCCGAGGCGTTCGCCGCCCACTGGAACGCGGCCCAGATCATCGCCGCCCCCCAGGTCGCGGCGGCGGCCAACTCGCCCTACCTGTTCGGCAAGGAACTGCACCGCGAGACCAGGATGGCGCTGTTCGAGCAGGCCACGGACACGCGGCCGGCGGAGCTGAAGACCCAGGGCGTGCGGCCGAGGGTCTGGTTCGGCGAGCGGTGGATCACGAGCGTCTTCGACCTGTTCGAGGAGAACGTCAGCTACTTCCCTGCGCTGCTGCCCCTCTGCGAGACCGAGGACCCGCGCGTGGAGCTCGAACAGGGCCGCATGCCGGAGCTCCACGAGCTCACCCTGCACAACGGCACGATCTACCGCTGGAACCGGCCGGTGTACGCGGTGGTGAACGGGGTGCCGCACCTGCGCGTCGAGAACCGGGTGCTGCCCGCCGGCCCCTCCGTGGCCGACATCACCGCCAACGCGGCCTTCTACTACGGGTTGATGCGCGTCCTGCCGTACGCCGAGCGGCCGCTCTGGAGCCGGATGTCGTTCCAGGCGGCAGCCGACAACCTCGCCGCCGCGGCCCGGCACGGGCTGGACGCGCGGCTGTACTGGCCGGGGGTGGGCGAGGTGCCCGCGGCCGAGCTGATCCTGCGCCGCCTGCTGCCCATGGCGCGGGAGGGGCTGGCCGCGTGGGGCGTGGACGGGCCCGTCGCCGACCGGCTGCTGGGCATCGTCGAGGGACGCTGCATCGCCGGCCGTACGGGCACGAGCTGGCAGGTGGAGCGCGTGCACGCGCACGGAGGTGACCGGCACGAGGCGCTGCGGGCCATGACGCTGGAGTACATCGAGCGCATGCACAGCAACGAACCCGTGCACACTTGGGATGTGTGAAGCCCGTGACCCGAGCCCTGGTTCTCGCCCTGGTCCTGCTGGTCGGCGCGTGCGGCATCACCCGGCCGGCGTCCATGGACACGGAGGGCGCCGACTCCTTCGCGGAGGACGTCCGCACGGCGCGCACGTTGTCGGAGGCGTTCTGGAAGCAGCAGTTCGAGCAGTTAGGCCGGACGTATCGGCCGCTGGCCGCCTTCATCCCCTACTCGGGCCGCTCCGGCCCGGCCTGCGGCAACGAACCGGCCGTCCCGAACAACGCCTTCTACTGTCCGCTCGGCCACTTCGTCGCCTACGACCAGGACTGGATGGAGGCGTTGTGGACGGAGATGGGCGACGGATCCGTCTATGTGATCATCCCGCATGAGATCGGGCACGCCGTACAGGCGCAGCTCCGGACCGGCTTCCAGCTGAACGTGCAGGCGGAGCTCCAGGCCGACTGCTACGCGGGCGGCACCCTGTCCGCCCTGGTGAACTCGGGCGCGTTGCGGGCGGAGGAGGGCGACGAGGACGAACTGCTCTACAGCCTGGAGGCGGCGGGCGACCCCACGGACGACTGGCTCGACCCCTCGGCACACGGCACGGCGGCGCAGCGTCAGGCCTCGTTCGCGAGGGGATACCAGGACGGGGTGAGCGCCTGCTGACGTCGTGCTGACCGGGCGGGCTCCGAAGCGCCCGCCGACGCCGTACGGACCGGGCGGGCTCCGAAGCGCCTGCGCACGTCGTACGGACCGGGCGGGTCCCCAACCCAGGGATGTACGAGCGCGTCAACCGAGAGGATGATGTGTCTGATCATGACCACGCTCTACCTTTGACCCATGTCACTGGAGGAGATCGGCTGGCTGCGCAGGGGCGCGTGCAGGTCCAGCGACCCTGACCTCTTCTTCCCCCTCGCCCCCACACCGCTGCAGGAGGCGCGGGCCAAAGCGGTCTGCGCCGGCTGCCAGGTCATCGAGGAGTGCCGTTCCTACGCGTTAAGGGCGGGCGAGGCGGAGGGCATCTGGGGCGGCCTCACCCCGGAGGAGCGCCGCCGCACCCGCTTCCCCGAGGGCTGGCGCCGTCCCGCCGCCTCCTGACGACGCGGGCGACGTAGCCTGCAGGGGTGCTGCTCCGCTCGATCGCGATCCTCGCCGCCGCCAACATCATGAACAACAAGATCGCCCCCCGGCTCGGCCCGGTGACGTCCGCCGCCGCGACGGCCGCCCTGGTGGCGATGGCTCGCAGGTCCGGCCTGTCCTGGCAGGAGCTCGGCTTCGAGCGCGGCCGCCGGGGCGCGATCGCGGGCGGCGCCCTGGCCGCCGGGGTGGCCGCCGTCTACACGGTCGGCATCTCGATGCCGCGCACCAGGCCGCTCTTCCACGACGACCGCGCCCTGTCGCTCTCGCGCGCCCGCGTCTGGGAGGAGGCCCTGATCCAGGTCCCCTTCGGCACGGTCCTGCTGGAAGAGGTGGGCTTCAGGGGCGCCCTCCACGCGTTGCTCCGCCAGAGGCACGGCACGGTCGCCGCCACCGGGGTCTCCTCCGCCCTGTTCGGCCTCTGGCACATCCTTCCGGCCATCGACATGGCGCGCGCCAACCCCGCGCTCGGCGCCCTGGTCGCCGACGAGGCCCCCGGACGCCTCGACACCGCCCGCGTGGTGGCGGGCAGCGTGGTGTCCACGGCGGCGGCGGGCGTGCTGTTCTGCGAGCTACGCCGCCGCGGCGGCCTGCTCACCCCCGTGATGCTGCACCTGGCCACCAACTCCTTCGGCTACCTCTTCGCCCGCCTCGCCCCCAAGCGAAAGCCAAGCCCTCCCGCCTGAGTCTGAGATGACCCGCTCGCCCCGATCTGACTACGTATCGTGACCGCCTCTCCCGCCCTGCGGTAGACCATCTGCCTGCCCGGGAATGAAGGTTCTCCACCCGGGAGTGAAGATCCCTCCGGCGCCTTCTGGATCGTTCCAGACAGCTCCCACCTCGATGCTCTAACGTCTGCGACGCGCCCTTCCCGGGAATCGCTCCTCCTCGGGGAGGGCGTATATCAAGATCGCAGGTTCTGATATACGCTGGAGGTACGGAGGTGGTGTTGTATGCGTACAGTGATCGACATCGACAAGGAACTTCTGGAGGAGGCCCAGCAGAAGCTGGGGACGCCGACCATGAAGGAGACGGTCCATATCGCACTGCGGGTGGTCATCGACAGGGACGCGGAGAGGGCCAGCGCGATAGAGGCCTTCGAGTTCTGGCGCACGGAGGGGAGCCCGGATCTGCTCGACCCGGAGATCATGAAGAATGCGTGGCGACGGCAGGACTGATGTATCTGCTGGACAAGAGCGCGCTGGCGCGCATCCGCACCAGCGACGCGGTCGCCAAGGCGCTTCATCCGCTCTACGCGGCGCGGGCCGTGGCGACCTGCAGCATCATCGATCTCGAAGTCCTTTATAGCGCCCGCGACATCGCCCACTACCAACGCATCCTCCGGGCCCAGCGCGAGTGCGTGCTGCTCCCGATGGACCAGGAGGTGCAGGCACGGGCCCTGGACGTGCAGAAACAGCTCGTAGCGATCTCTCAGCACCGCGGCATCGGACCGAACGATCTGCTGATCGCCGCCTGCGCCGAGGTGCATGGGGCGACGATCCTGCACTATGACCGCGCCTTCGACGTCATCTCCGAGGTCACAGGGCAGCCCGCGCTCTGGGTGGTGACCCCCGGATCGGTGCCGTAGCGCCGCGCGGCGGAGTTCAGGCCGTGGAGACGACCTGGAAACCCTCCGCGTAGCGGCCCTCGCCGAAGCCGGCCTGCTCACCCCAGGCGCCGAAGCGGCTCTTGACGAAGTCGGCGAAGCCCTCCACATGTGCGACCTGGCTCACGTGTGACTGCAAGGCCGCGAGCTTGCGGTCCATGGCGCCGGTGACGTCCACCCAGTGATCCGGTGCGGGGCCACCGGTCAGCCACACCTCACGCACGGTCCACGCCTCCAGGCCCTCGTCCCGGGCCAGCTCGGGGAACGCGTAGGGGTTGCGGGCGTCGGGGTAGACGGCGTCGAGGGCGGCGCCGCCCACCGCGCGATGGTCGGGATGGCTGGGCGCGACGAACCGGTAGTTGCGGTCCGGGTGGTGGGTGATGACCAGGTCGGGCCTGACCTGCCGGATCACCCGGGCGATGTCACGCCGTAGCTCGAGTGACGGCACCACCTGGCCGTCCGGATGGCCGAGGAAACGCAGATCAGTGACGCCGACCGCCTTGGCGGCGGCCAGCTGCTCGGTCCTGCGCAGCTCGGCCATGCCCGAGTTGTCCAGAGTGCGTTCGTTGCCGCCCGCGTCGCCGTCCGTGACCAGCAGGTATGTGACCTCCACGCCCCGGTCGACGAACAGCGCCACGCTCCCCGCCGCGCCGAAATCGGCGTCATCTGGGTGGGCGGTCACGACCAGAACCCGGTTGATCTCGCTTTCCGGCAGCATGGTTCCCCTTTCTGGACCTTCCGTCGAGCACAACCGGGACCCCGGCGATCGCATTCCGTGCGACGTTTGTCGGTGGGGCGTCTTAACCTAGGTGGGTGCCGACCCAAGTCTCTGTTGACCACCCCTTGCTCGATGGCCTCAACCCACAGCAGCGCGAGGCCGTGATCCATCATGGCAGTCCGCTGCTCATCGTCGCGGGGGCGGGGTCGGGCAAGACGCGGGTGCTGACGCATCGCATCGCCTATCTGCTGGCCGAGCGCGACGCGCATCCGGGCGAGATCCTCGCGATCACGTTCACCAACAAGGCCGCCAAGGAGATGAAGGAGCGCATCGACCAGCTGGTCGGGCCGCGGTCCAAGGCCATGTGGGTGATGACGTTCCACAGCGCCTGCATGCGCATCCTGCGGCGGGAGGCCAAGCGGCTGGGGTTCCCCTCCAGCTTCTCGATCTACGACCAGGCCGACTCGCAGCGGCTCATGGCGATGGTCTGCAGGGAGATGGAGCTCGACCCGAAACGTTATCCGCCGCGCTCGTTCTCCGCCCAGGTCAGCAACTTCAAGAACGAGCTGGTCGACTACGAGACCGCGCTCGACAAGGCGGGCTCGCACCTGGAGAAGACGCTCGCGCAGGCGTACAAGGCCTATCAGCTCAAGCTGACCGAGGCCGGCGCGATGGACTTCGACGACATCATCATGAACACGGTGACGTTGTTCCAGCTCTTCCCCGAGGTGGCCGAGCACTACCGGATGCGCTTCAGGCACGTGCTGGTCGACGAATACCAGGACACCAACCACGCCCAGTACATCCTGATCAGGGAGCTGGTCGGGCATCCCGAGCTGCGCACCACCGACGGCGACCTGGTGCGGTCGGGGGCCGACCAGTCGGAGCTGTGCGTGGTGGGCGACGCCGACCAGTCGATCTACGCCTTCCGCGGCGCGACGATCCGCAACATCCTGGAGTTCGAGCGCGACTATCCCGACGCGCGCACGATCATGCTGGAGCAGAACTACCGCTCCACCCAGAACATCCTGGCCGCCGCCAACGCCGTCATCGCGCGCAACGAGTCGCGCAAGCCCAAGAACCTCTGGTCCGACCAGGGCGACGGCCCCAAGATCGTGGGCTACGTCGCCGACAACGAGCACGACGAGGCCATGTTCGTGGCCCAGGAGGTCGATCGGCTCAGCGACGAGGAGGGCGTCAAGGCCGGCGACGTCGCGGTCTTCTACCGCACCAACGCCGCCTCCCGCGTGTTCGAGGAGATCTTCATCCGCACCGGCCTGCCCTACAAGGTGGTCGGGGGCGTGCGCTTCTACGAGCGCAAGGAGGTCAAAGACCTGCTGGCCTACCTGCGGGTGCTGGCCAACCCGGCCGACGTGGTGTCGCTGCGACGCATCCTCAACGTGCCCAAGCGCGGCATCGGCGACCGGGCGGAGGCCATGATCGAGGCGCTGTCGTCGCGCGAGCGCATCTCGTTCTGGGACGCCCTGCGCAGGGCCGACGAGGCGCACGGCATGGCCACCCGTTCGCTCAACGCGGTGCGCGAGTTCGTCGCGATGATCGACGAGCTGATCGCCAAGGCCGAGGGCGTGCCGCCGTCAGCGCTGGCCGAGGAGGTGCTGGTGGCCACCGGCTACCGCGCCGAGCTGGAGGCCTCAGAAGATCCGCAGGACGAGTCGCGCCTGGAAAACCTCAACGAGCTCATCTCCGTGGCCTCCGAGTTCGAAGAGGCCAACCCGGAGGGCACGCTGGTCGAGTTCCTGGAGCAGGTGTCGCTGGTGGCCGACGCCGACCAGATCCCCGACGCCGACGGCGGGCAGGGCGTCGTCACGCTGATGACCCTGCACACCGCCAAGGGGCTGGAGTTCCCCGTCGTCTTCCTGACGGCGATGGAGGACGGCGTGTTCCCGCACATCCGGTCACTGAGCGAGCCCAAGGAGCTGGAGGAGGAGCGGCGCCTGGCCTACGTCGGCATCACCCGGGCCCAGCAGCGGCTCTACCTCACGCGGGCGGCCGTGCGCAGCTCCTGGGGGGCGCCGTCGTTCAATCCCGCCTCCCGCTTCGTCAACGAGGTGCCGGGGCAGCTCATCGACTGGCGCACCGACCCGGAGAAGTCCGCATGGAGCGCGGCCACGCGGCGCGAGCCGGCCGCCCGGCCCGCCCCGGCGAAGAGCGGCGGGCGCACCGTGCCGTCGCTGGCGCCGGGCGACCGGGTCACCCATGACGCGTTCGGGCTGGGCACGGTGGTGTCCGTCGACGGGGTGGCGGAGAAGACCAAGGTCAAGATCGACTTCGGCAGCGGTGGTGAGAAGACGCTGCTGCTGGCGTACGCACCGCTCGAGAAGTTGTGAGAGAACCGCACCGGCCGACCCGCGACCGAGCACCCGCCGTCCCGCTGCCTGTTAGCGGACCCGCGCCGGCCGACCGGCGGCCGAAGCCGCGCGCCGTCCCGCTGCCGGTGCGCGCTGCCGCGCCGGCCGACCGGCGTGAAAGGACCGGCGCGGCCCAGGACACCGGTGGCTGGAGCCGCGTCGACCGACCGATGGAGTTCGCGCCGACCGGCTGGCGCTGAGAGTGCGAGGCCTGGGACGCCGTCTCGCCGACTCCGGGGTGGCGGTGGGCGTGTCACCCGCCGACGGTGGTGAGATCGCTGGTGGCGGGCGACCGAGCGTACGGTCGGCCAGCAAAGGTGCGTGCGCGAAACGCGGTGGGGGGCGTTGGGGCCGTCGGGCCCCTTCACGTCGGAGACTCAGACCAGGCGGCGGGCGGTGGCCCAGCGTGAGAGCTCGTGGCGGTTGGAGAGCTGGAGCTTGCGCAGCACCGACGACACGTGCGTCTCCACGGTCTTGACCGAGATGAACAACTCCTTCGCGATCTCCTTGTACGCGTAGCCGCGCGCGATCAGCCGCAGCACCTCCCGCTCGCGCTGCGTCAGCGAGTCGAGCTCAGGGTCGATGGGCGGGGCCTCCGACGAGGCGAACGCGTCCAGCACGAAGCCCGCCAGCCGCGGCGAGAAGACCGCGTCGCCCTCGGACACCCTGCGGATGGCGTCGGTCAGCTCCTTGCCGCTGATGTTCTTGGTGACATAGCCCCTGGCGCCGCCCCGGATCACGCCGATGACGTCCTCGGCGGCGTCGGAGACCGACAGGGCGAGGAAACGCACCTGGGAGCCGGAGCCCAGGACGCGGCGCAGCACCTCCTGGCCGCCGCCCCCGGGCATGTGCACGTCGAGCAGCACCACGTCGGGCTGCAGCTCGGTGATCGCCTTGACCGCGGAGTCCACGTCCTCGGCCTCGCCCACCACCTCGATCGAGTCGCCGAGTTCGGCGCGTACGCCGGAACGGAACAGCCGGTGATCATCGACGATCAACACCCGTGTCATGCCTTCTCCACCTTCATGGTCAACATCACTTCCGTGCCCTCGCCGGGCTCGGTGCGGACCCTGGCCGCGCCTCCGTGACGTTCCATTCTCCCGATGATGGACTCCCTGATCCCCATCCTGTCGAGGGGCACGGCTTCGAAGTCGAACCCCTTGCCACGATCCTTCACGAAAATCGTGACCTCTTCACCTTCTACTTCCGCATAGACGGAAATGGACGGACTGCCAGAGTATTTGGCGGCGTTGACCATCGCCTGCCGCGACGCCTTGAGCATGGCGGCCAGCTTGCCCGCCGAATCGAGATCGATGTCTCCGACGCAGACGACCTCGATGGGCACGCCGTGCGCGTCCTCCTCCTCGGCGGCGATCCTGCGTACGGCGGCCGCCACCGTGGCGTCGGCGTCCTGGGCCGGCTGGTAGAGCCAGTTGCGCAGGTCGCGCTCCTGCGCGCGGGCCAGGCGGGTGACCTCACGCTGGTCGTGGGCGACCCGCTGGATCAGCGTGAGGGTGTGGAGCACCGAGTCGTGCACCATGGCGGCCACTTCGGCGCGTTCCTCCTGCCTGATGCGCTCACGACGTTCGAGCTGCAGTTCTTTCCACAGGCCGGCCAGCCAGGGTGCGGCGATGACGGCCAGGCCGCCGACCACGACGGCGGTGAACAGCAGCCCTTGGCTGGCCTGGGCCAGTTCGCCCTGGGCCGCCAGGAACCCGGTCGCGCCGATCACGACGAGCACGACGCCGAGCAGCGAGCGCACGCGGTTCTTCCGCATGCTGAGGGCCGCGCCGCTCATCCAGGTCTTGCGGCGTTCCGGGTCCGCCTGCTGCCAGAGGATGAGGGCGCCGATCCCGCCCACGGCGAACGGCAACATGCCGATGCCGCCTTGGGAGGCGCCCGTCAGCCAGCCGAACGCGAGCAGCGCCACCCCGATCGCGCTGAACGCGGCGAGCTGGCTCCAGTCACGCTGCGGCGGAGCGGTCCCCTGGTACGGCTGCTTCGGCGCGATCATCCAGAGCACCGCGTACGCGACCATGCCGATGCCGTCGACGACGCTGAGCAGCACGAACATCAGCCTGATCACCACCGGATCAAGCGAGAGCTGCGTCGCCAGGCCCTGGGCCACGCCGCCGATCAGGCGGCCCTCCATGGGGCGCATCATCCGCCGGTAAGGCGTTTCGCCGCTGGGCTCGGCAAGTGTCTTCTGGTCAGCCATAACATGGCCATAGTCACACGTCCCGGGCACAGGGGCATCAGGGAACGACCCCCGGGTCGGGTCAGGGGTGTCCCGGATGCGGGCACACCGCACGCAGGTACACGATGGTGGCATGACAGAAGCTCCGCCCAGGGAACCGGCCGCCCCTCACCGTGTGCTGCGACGCAGCAGCGAGGGGCGCTTCCTCATGGGAGTCTGCGCGGGCCTCGGGCGGCACACCGGCATCGACCCCGTGGTGTTCCGCGTGGGCTTCGCGGTGTTGATGTTCGGCTCGGGCATCGGCCTGTTCCTCTACCTCGCGGCGTTCCTGCTGATGAAGGAGCCGAACGGCAAGCCCGGCCTCATCGAGCAGTGGACCCGCCGCGACTTCGACGCCGACGCCGTGATGGTGCTGCTGGCCGCGGTGCTGGCGTGCGGCCTGGGGATCAACATGGCGACGGTGTGGCTGGGCGTGGGCACGCTCGTGGTGGGCGTGTTCCTGGCTGTGTCGCTGCTTGCCGCGCACGCGAGCGGGGTCGACCTGCTGGGGCTGGCCCGGTCGATGCCCGAGCGGCTCAGCAGGCGCAGGACCGGCGACGGGCAGCCGGCGCCGTCCTACACTCCTGCCACGCCGCCGTCTCCGGTACGACCGCAGTCCGCGGCCACCGGCCTGGGTGAGACCGCGCGGACGTCGTCGCCGGCGGAGGGGACGCCCGGCTACCCGGTCCAAGAGCCGGCGCAGGAGACGGTCCGCCACCCGATCGAAGAGCCGAGGCAGGAGACGACCCGCCACCCGATCCCGGAGTCGGCGCAGGAGACGACCCGCCACCCGACCCCGGAGTCGGCGCAGGAGACGACCCGCCACCCGACCCCGGAGTCGGCGCAGGAGACGACCCGCCACCCGACCCCGGAGCCGACCCGGGAGTTCCCCGGCCCGGTACGCGAGAGCGCGCAGGAGCCGCCTCCCGCCGGGCCGGCCAGGGCGCACGACACCATCGAGCCGGATCCGGCCCTCGGCGACGCGGTGACGGCAGAACATGCCGTGCCGCCGTACCAGCCGCCCGCCCACGGCCGCCGGCAGCCGGCCGCCGGCTACGGCCACCCGTTCGCCCCCAACGGCCCCTACCAGCCGCTCGACCCGGCCAGGAGAGGCGGCGGCTACTCGCCGTACGATCCCGCTCTGTACGCCCGCCCGGCCCTCGCTGAGCGGCCCCGGCCGGCGCGCCGCCCGAGGTCGTTCATCGGCGCCTTCACCCTGTTGCTGGCTTTCATCATTGGAGGAATCGTCATGGCGGCCCAGGCCAGGACGGCCGCTGGCGTGAGCCCGACCATCGTCGGCGGCGCCATGCTCATCACCATCGGCGCCGGGCTGCTGATCGCCGCCTGGTGGGGGCGGGGCGCCGGGCTGGTCGCCGCTGGTACGTTCGTCGCGCTGCTCGTGGGCACGGGGCTGATGCTGGGCGGTGTGCCCAGCAACGTCGGGTCGTCGGAGTGGGCCCCGGCCAGCGTCACGGAGGCGAGCCGGCACTATGACGTCGGGCTCGGCGACGGCCGGCTCGACCTGTCGGAGCTGGAGCTGGCGCCCGGGTCGACGACGACGTTCACCGCCTCGGTCAAGGCGGGCGAGCTGGTGGTGGTCGTGCCACCGACGGCGAGAGTGGAGGTGCACGCCTCCAACAAGGTCGGCGACATCACACTGGACCAGTCGGTCCAGGGCGGAGTGGACGTGCGGGTGAACGAAGTGCTGCAACCCGAGGTGAAACCGGACGGCGAGCCCGCCACCCTCGTGCTCGATCTGCGGAGCGGCGTCGGTGACATCGAGGTGCGACGTGCCGCGTGACGTCGAGCGGCCGCGCCGCGTGCACAGGACGGACTGGATGGCCCTGCTCAGCGGCGTGCTTTTTGTCGTTCTGGGTATTTTGGTGGTGACAAGGGCGATCACGGATTGGCTGGTTCTCTGGGGCGTGATGGTGCTGGGGTTGGCGTTCGCGGGGCTGGTGGCGATCATCGCCAAGGGGCTCCGCGGCAAGTAGACCTTGACCGGGAATAACACCGGCGTACGTTCGGAGTGTCCGCCTTTCCCCCTGCTCCTGAGGGAGGACGTATGCCCCGAATCACCGTCACCGTCGACGGGATCACCTACGAGGAGGACGTCGAGCCGCGGCTCCTGCTCGTCCACCTGCTGAGAGACCGGCTCGGCAAAACCGGCACACCGGTCGGCTGCGACACCAGCAACTGCGGCGCCTGCACGGTCATGCTCGACGGCAAGAGCGTGAAGAGCTGCTCGGTGCTGGCCGTGCAGGCCGACGGCGGCGACGTCGTCACCATCGAGGGCCTGGGCGCCGACGGGTCGATGCACCCGATGCAGCGGGCCTTCCACGAAGAGCACGCGCTGCAGTGCGGATACTGCACGCCCGGCATGGTCATGGCCGCGATCGACCTGCTCAGAGACGATCCCGACCCGTCCGAGGAGACGATCAGGGAGGGCCTCGAGGGCAACCTGTGCCGCTGCACCGGCTACTGCAACATCGTCAGCGCCGTACGGAGGGGCGCGCAGGAGATGGGGCAGGCGGTGAGCAAGCAATGACCGAGATGGACGCCGGCCTGGTCGCCGAGCAGATCGCTCAGAGCGACCAGCTCAACGAGCCGACCGACCGCTCCGAGGTGGGCAGGCCGCGGCGGCGCAAAGAGGACACGAGGCTGCTCACGGGGCGGACGCAGTGGACGGACAACCTCTCGCGCCCCGGCATGCTGCACGTGATGTACCTGCGCAGCCCGATGGCGCACGCCAGGATAACCAGGGTCGACGTGTCGGGGGCGCGTGACCTGCCGGGGGTCGTGGCGGCGTTCAGCGGGGAGGATTTCGCCGCCGAGCAGGGCAGCCTGCCGTGCGCCTGGCCGGTGAGCGAGGACATCGTCATCCCCGACCACCCGCCGATGGCCGTGTCCGAGGTGCGCTACGTCGGCGAGGCGGTGGCCTGCGTGGTCGCGACCGACCGCTACCGCGCCGCCGACGCGCTCGACGCCATCGAGGTCGACTACGAGCCGCTGCCGGCCGTGCTCGACATGAACGAAGCCCTCGCCGACGGCAGCCCGAAGGTGCACGAGGCGGGCAACAAGGCGTTCAGCGCGAAGATCACCGCGGGCGACGTCGACGCCGCGTTCGAGGGCGCTCCCGTCGTCATCGACCGCACGTACGTGCAGCAGCGTCTCATCCCGAGCGCGATGGAGCCGCGGGCGGTGCTGGCCGACACCGACGGCGAGTCGTTCACGCTCTGGACGTCCACGCAGATCCCGCACGTCCTGCGGGTCATGCTGGCCATGGTGACCGGCGTCCCCGAGCACCGGATCCGCGTGATCGCGCCCGACGTGGGCGGCGGGTTCGGCTCGAAGCTGCAGGTCACCGCGGAGGAGGTGCTGGGCCTGCTGCTCACGCGCAAGCTCGGCAAGCCGGTCAAGTGGACCGAGTCGCGCTCCGAGGGCAACCTGACCGTGCACCACGGCCGCGACCAGATCCAGCACATCAGGCTGGCCGCCGACGCGGACGGGCGCATCCGAGGGCTGCAGGTCGACCTGCTGGCCGACATGGGCGCCTATCTGATGCTGGTGACGCCGGGCATCCCGATGCTGGGCGCGTCGATGTTCAACGCGATCTACAAGATGGACGCGTACGAGTTCGCCTGCACGGGCGTGTTCACCACCAAGATGCCCACGGACGCGTACCGGGGCGCGGGCCGCCCGGAGGCGACGTTCGCCATCGAGCGGATGATGGACGAGCTGGCCGCCGAGCTGGGCATGGACCCGGTGGAGGTGCGCAGGCGCAACTGGATCAGGCACGAGGAGTTCCCGTACACGACGATCTCGGGCCTGACGTACGACTCGGGCAACTACGAGGCGGCCACGGACAAGGCGCTGGCGTTGTTCGGCTACGACAAGCTGCGGGCCGAGCAGTCCGACCGGCGTGACAGGGGCGACCCGGTGCAGCTCGGCATCGGCGTCAGCACGTACACGGAGATGTGCGGCCTGGCGCCGTCGAGGATGCTCGGCGAGGCCAACTACGGCGCCGGCGGCTGGGAGCACGGCGCGGTGCGCATGTTGCCCACGGGCAAGGTCGAGGTCATCACCGGCACCTCGCCGCACGGGCAGGGTCACGTCACGTCGTGGAGCCAGATCGCGGCCGACGCGCTCGGCGTGCCGTTCGAGGACGTCACGGTGCTGCACGGCGACACGGCGATCGCCCACAAGGGCATGGACACCTACGGCTCCCGCTCGCTGGTCATCGGCGGCGTCGCGGTGCTGAAGGCGTGCGACAAGGTCAAGGACAAGGCCCGCAGGCTGGCCGCGCACGTGCTGGAGTGCTCGCCGGACGACCTGGAGTTCGAGGCCGGGGCGTTCAAGGTGCGCGGCACCGAGTCGCAGCGGACGATCCAGGAGCTGGCCCTGGCCGCGTTCACGGCGCACGACCTGCCTGACGGGGTGGAGGCGCGGCTCGACTCCGAGGCCACGTTCGATCCGGAGAACTACTCCTTCCCGCACGGCACCCACCTGTGCGCGGTGGAGGTGGACACGGAGACGGGCATGGTGAAGATCCGCTCGTACGTGGCGGTCGACGACGTCGGCAAGGTGGTGAACCCGCTGATCGTGGAGGGCCAGGTGCACGGCGGCATCGCGCAGGGCATCGCGCAGGCGCTGTTCGAGGAGGCCGTCTACGACGCCGACGGCAACCTGCTGACCACCACGATGGCCGACTATCTGCTGCCGTCGGCGGCGGACCTGCCGGGTTTCACCCTCGACCGCACCGAGACCCCGGCGACCAGCAACCCGCTGGGCGTCAAGGGCGTCGGCGAGGCGGGCACGATCGCCTCGACCCCGGCCGTGGTGAACGCCGTCGTGGACGCCCTGCGCCCGCGCGGCGTGCACGACGTCCGGATGCCGTGCACGCCGGAACGCATCTGGCGGGCCCTCGAAGCTCAGGCGCCGGAAGGAGTACGGCCATGATCCCCGCGCAGTTCGACTACGCGCGGCCCGCCTCGCTGGACGAGGCCTGCCAGGCGCTCGCCTCCGACGAGGACGCCAAGGTGCTGGCGGGCGGTCAGTCGCTGCTGCCGCTGCTGCGGATGCGGCTGGCGTACCCGTCGACGCTGGTGGACGTCGGCCGGCTGCCGGATCTGAAGGGCGTGCACGACCGCGGCGACCACGTCTTCATCGGCGCGATGACCACGCACGACGAGGTCGTGCGCTCCGGCGTGGTCACCGCCGGCTGCCCGCTGGTGGCACTGGCCACGGCCATGGTGGCCGACCGGGCGATCCGGCATCGGGGCACGTTCGGCGGCTCGCTGGCGCACGCCGATCCGGCGGGCGACCTGCCGGCCGTGGTGCTGGCGCTGGACGGCGTGCTCGTGGCCAGGTCGGCCGGGGGTGAGCGGGAGATCCCCGCGGCCGACTTCTTCGTCGACTACCTGGAGTCGGCGCTGGAGCCGGGCGAGATCCTGACCGGGGTGAAGATCCCGAAGCTGGGCGCGGGCTGGGGTTTCCACTACGAGAAGTTCCACAGGACCGCGCAGTCGTGGGCGATCGTCGGGGTGGCGGCGGCGGTCAAGCGCTCCAACGGCGCGATCACCGAGGCCAGGATCGGGCTGACGAACATGGGCGAGAAGCCGCTGCGCGCCCGCGCCACCGAATCGGCCCTGCGGGGCGTGGAGCTCGGTGACCAGGTGCGCCTGGCGTGCGAGGAGGCGGCCGCGGACACCTCTCCGCCGGCTGACCTGCACGCGCAGCCCGACTACCGGCGGCACCTGGCCAGGGTGCTGACCCACCGAGCGGTACGCACGGCGGCCGGATCGCCCTGACCTCAAGGGGGCATCCCTTCCGGGGTGCCCCCGCCCGGCGTAGTGTCGCAACCAGAGAAGGAGCGGATCTGTGACTCCTCCGCTCCGTGAAGGGAGCGGCTTCTCGCCCCGCTCACGCGGGAGACGACGGCCAAGCCCTGACCGATGCCCGAAAGCACAAGATCAATCCTATCCGGAGATGCGATGCGGATCGAACACGAGTTCACGGTTCCCGTTCCGGTCGAGCAGGCCTGGGCGGTGCTGCTCGACGTCGAGCGGGTCGCTCCGTGCCTGCCGGGGGCGAGCCTGGACGTCTTCGAGGGCGACGAGTTCACCGGCAGGATGAAGGTCAAGGTCGGTCCGATCACGGTGACGTACCGGGGCTCGGCCGCGTTCGAGGAAGTGGACAAAGACTCCCATACGGTGACACTCAAGGCGTCGGGCAAGGAGGCGAGGGGTTCGGGCACGGCCTCCGCCACGGTCAGGGCGCGGATGACGCCGCACGAAGGGGCCACGGCGGTGGCCGTGGAGACGACGTTCAACGTGACCGGCCGGCCGGCCCAGTTCGGGCGCGGCGTGATGGCCGAGGTCGGCGCCAAGCTCATCGACAAGTTCGCCGAGAACCTGGCCGCGCTGCTGTCCGAGTCGACCGTCGAGCCCGCCCCACCCCAGGAGGATCGGCCCCTCGCGGCGGTGCCCGAGCCCGGCGAGCCCGAGGAGGTCCGGCAGGAGGTGCGGCCCGTGGGCACGTTGCGCACGTCGCGCACGGCCGACGAGGAGGCGCTCGACCTGCTGGAGATCGCCGGGCAACCGCTGCTCAAGCGGCTGGCGCCCATCGCGGGCGCGGTCGCGGCGCTGCTGGTCATCGCCTGGGTGATTCGTCGGCTTATGCGCTGATTTTTGGGCAAACACTCGATCAAGTCCTGACGCTTCCCTTCCGGCGGGGGCAGCCAGTCCCGCAGGGGACTACTGGGGGGACTTGGCATGCCGGACTGCACCGTCGTCGTCATCACGTACAACGACGCGGCCCGCCTGCCCAGGGCCGTACGCTCCGTGCTCGGGCAGTCGCTGCGCGACCTGGAGGTGATCATCTCCGACGACGCCAGCACGGACGGCACACCGGAGGTGGCGGCCCGGCTCGTGGCCGGCGACCCCCGGGTCCGCTACCTGCGCAGGCACCACAACAGCGGCGGGTGCGGGGCCCCGCGCAACGACGGCATCGACGCGGCGACCGCGCCGTACGTCATGTTCCTCGACAGCGACGACGAGTTGCCCCGGCACGCGTGCAAGAGCCTGCTCACCGAGATCGAGCGCACCGGCGCCGACTTCGTGTCGGGGCAGATCGCGCGGTTGTACGAGTCGTCGGGACGCCTGCGGCCGTACTATCCGTGGTTGTTCGCCCGGCGGCGGGTGGTCGAGGGCATCCGCGAGGAGCCCGCGTTGTTCCTCGACAGCTTCACCACCAACAAGCTCTACGACCTGAGCCGGCTGCGCGCCGCCCGGCTGCGTTTCCCCGAGGACGTCCACTACGAGGACCACGTCTTCGCCGCCGAGCTGTACGCGCTGTCGCGCAGGTTCGCCGTCGTGCCGTGGACGGTCTACCACTGGCACAGGGCGCCGACGAACGAGTCGATCTCGCTGAGCATCGACGACCTGGACAACGTGCGCCAGCGGGTCACCGCCGCCCGGATGAGCGACGACGCCCTGCGCCGGCACGGGGCCGGCGACCTGGTGCCGCACCGCCAGCGCCGCTTCCTCCGCCAGGACCTGCGCGTCTACCTCAACCCGCTGCCCTCCCGCGACCTGGTGTGGATCAAGGAGTTCGCCTCCGTCGTGCGGCCGTACCTGGAGGAGATCCCCGGGGCCGCGCTGGACGAGATGGCGCCCCTCGACCGGGTCTGCTGCCAGCTCATCCTGGACGACCGGATCGAGGACCTGCGGATCGCGGCGGGCTCGCTCACCGGGCCGAGGGCCGCCCCCAGGGCCGCCGTGCAGCTCGACGGGCGAACGTACTGGGGCACGTCGGTCTCGCCCGGCATGGACATCACCCGGCTGCGGCTGGCGGAGCTGCCCTACTCGGCGTCCAGGCTGCGGCACGAGGCCACGGCCCTCTCCTCCGACGGCGAGCGCGTACGGATGACCGTGCGCAGCTACGACCCGTTCGGCAAGCTGCCGCTGGAGTGGAAGGCGTTCCTGCAGCTCGGCAGGAAGCGCGTGCCCATCACGCCGCGGCCGTCCGGCGACGGCGGGTACGTCAGCGAGGTCGTCTTCACGCCCACCGGCAAGTGCGATCCGCGCATCGGCTTCACCAGGACCTCCGACGGGCACACCACGACCGACCGGATCATCGTCGACCCGCACACCGAGCCCATCGAGCTGCCGGGCCGCACGGTGCAGGCTGAGGGCCACGCCGCGTACCTGTGCGTGCGTCCCGCGACCAGGCCGCGGCCCGTGTGGCAGCGGGTCAAGCGGCGGCTGCTGAAGCGGTACAGCACGCCGCGGAACAAGCTGCGGGCGTACAAGGTGCTGATCCGCGTGCTGCCGCGGCGCGGGGACCTCGCGCTGTTCGAGTCGGACGTCGGGAAGGGCTACAGCGGCAGCCCCAGGGCCGTCCACGAGGAGATGCGGCGGCGCGGGCTGCCGATCGAGGTGGTCTGGTCCGCGGCGAAGGGAGGCGGCGGGTTTCCCCGAGGCGTGCGGCGGGTGCGCAGGGGCAGCTGGCGCCACGTCTGGACGATGGCGCGCGCGGGGATCTGGGTGGACAGCCACGGGTTCCCGCTCGACTACCCGAAGCCGCGGGGCACCCGCTACCTGCAGACCTGGCACGGGCAGGGGATCAAGTCGATCGGCTTCGACGCGCCCGACCTGCGCGGCGACTTCGACCGGCCGCGGGCGCGGTGGCGGGCCGCGGTCGCCCGGTGGGACGCGCTGGTGTCGCCGAGCGCGGAGTTCTCGCGGGTGTTCCTGCCCTCCAACGGCTACACGGGCAAGGTCTACCGGTGCGGGACGCCCCGCTGCGACGCCCTCGTAAGCGGGGAGGGCGCGCGCGACGTGCGGGAGCGGCTGGAGATCCCGCCCGGCAGGAAGATCCTGCTGTACGCGCCCACCTACCGGGACCGGGCCAAGGGCAGCGGCCGGTCGGTGCGCGTGAACCTGGAGCTCATGGCGGACGAGCTGGCCGGCGAGTGGGTAGTCGTCCTGCGCACCCACCCGGTCGAGCGGTACCGCGTGCCCGAGCACCTGCGGCACTTCGTCCGCACCGCCGGGTCCTACCCGGAGATCAACGACCTCATGCCCGCCTCGGACGCGCTGCTGACGGACTACTCCTCGGTGATGTGCGACTACGCGCTCACGGGCAAGCCGATGGTGTTCTTCGTCGACGACTGGGACGACTACCGGCTCTCGGAGCGCGGCGTCTACCACGACCTTCCGGCCATCGCGCCGGGACCGTGCGTGACGACCACCGAGGACCTGGTGGCCGCGATCAGGGACCTGCCCGCCCGGCACGCGGCCTGCGCCGAGCGGTACGCCGCCTTCCGCGAGCTCTGGTGCGCCGACGAGCACGGCGACGCGGCCGCCAGGATCGTGGCCGACTTCTTCGAGGGCGCCCATTGAGCGTCGTCTTCGCCTGCCTGGACGCCGACTCGCTCGGCGGCGTCCAGCAGGTGACGCACACCGTCGCGCAGGGGCTGGCCGGCCGGGGCCACGAGGTGCACGTGATCGGCCTGCACCGCTCCGCCGCCCCCTTCCGGTACGTGGACCGGCCGCTCTACCACCACCACGTGATCAGCCCCCGCACCATGGACACGACCGGACGGCTGGCCCGCAGGAGGGCCGACAGGAAGCTCAAGGAGCTGCTCGAAACGGTCCGGCCGGGCTACGCGGTGATGACCTCGCCCTCGGCGGTGGCCAGGATGGCAGGGCTGCTCCCGCCGGCGTTCCGGCCGATCGGGCAGTATCACGGCTCCTACGACCACGCCAGCGACACCTGGCACCTGGCCTCGATCAGGAGGCACTACCCCCAGCTCGACCAGGCGGTGTTCCTCAGCGAGGACGACGCGTGGCGGTTCTCGGAGCACGCGCTGCTGCCCAACGCGTGGAGCCTGCCCAACCCCCTGGCGACCTGGCCGGAGGAGATGTCCGCGCTCGACGCGCCGCGGGTGCTCGGCGTGGGCAGGCTGGAGGGGGTCAAACGGTTCGACCGGCTGATCACCGCGTTCGCCCGGTCGGGCGCGCCGCCGCCGTGGGAGCTGCATCTGATCGGCGACGGCGGCGAGCTGGCGCGGCTGCGCGAGCACGCGGCAAGGGAGGGCGTCGGTGAGCGGGTGGTCTTCAGAGGGCGGGTGCCCGCCGCGCGCATGCCCGGCGAATATCTCGCGGCCTCGGTTCTCGGGTTGACCAGCGAGCACGAGGGCCTGCCCGTCGTGCTGCTGGAGTCGGCCGCGCACGGGGTGCCCGCGGTGGCGTTCGACGTGTCGGGGGGCGTGCGTTCGGCCGGGCCGGTGGCGGTGCCGCCCGGCGACGTCACCGCCTTCGCGGCCGCGCTGGGCCGGCTCGTCCGTTCCACGGAGGAGCGGCGGCGCTCGGGCGCCGACGCCCGCGCACGGGCCGAGGCATTCCGCCTCGACCACGTGCTGGACCGCTGGGAGTCGATGTTCGCCCACATCGACCGCTGAGGCGGGCTACACCGCCGGCTCGGCCAGCTCCGAACGCTGCTGCGGCACGCCCGCGAGCGAGCACTGGCCCGAGGTGAGCATCGCGGCCACCGGGCTCGGCTCGCGCAGCCGGTTCAGCCGGTCGCGCATGGCCTTGCGCATGCGGCTGGCCTTGCGCTTCTGCATCGTCTTCTGGCAGGCGATCACGTGCTCCTTGGAGGGCCTGGGCGCGCCGGTGAGCTCGTACCCCATGGACTCCAGGCGGTCGCCGAGCATGTGCTCGCACAACGAGATCTCCCAGTCCTCCAGCCGGTTCGCCCAGCTGCCCACCCGGCTGCGGAGGACATCCCCATGCGTGTTGCTGTGCCAGACCTTGTGCTGCGGCACCGCCACCTGGGCCGCCTCGCGCGGGGAGACCATCGACGGGGCGAAGTCCTCCTCCAGGAAGTGGCAGAGCTTCTTCAGCTCGGTCGCGGGGTCGTCCGTGAGGTCCTCGTAGCGCAGCTCGTAGTACGTGTCCTCGGGCAGGGTCCGGCGCAGCCGGCCGCCCGCGTCGATGGCCTCGGCCCAGGTGGACACGGCGTGGAAGGAGTCCAGGTTGTACCAGGGCATCTCCTTCAGCGAGGACACGCAGTCGCGGCCGTCCCTGATGAGGTGGATGAACTGGGCGTCGGGGAAGAGCCGCAGCAGCATGTCGACCTGCTTGACGTAGCTCGGCCGCTTGTCGCCCCAGCGGGGCTTGTCGAAGCGGCCGGCGTACATGCGGAAGGCCGTGCCGAGCACCGACCCGAGCGAGCCCGGGCCCTCCACGCACTGCCGGACGAACTCGTCCTTGTCGATCTTGAGCTCGCGGAACTTCGTGCTGCGTTCGGTCGCGATCCACTGGGCGAAGGCGCGACGGCGCTGGGTGACCCGCAGGTCGCCCCATGTGCGCCGGCGGTAGTAGGCGGGAACGAGGAAGCGCGTCTCCGGAGGCACCGCCATGCGCGGGTGCGAGTGGAGCATGAGCTGGAGCATCGTGGTGCCAGACCGCGGGCATCCGATGACGAAGACTGGCCGGTCGGACATTGCGTAGTAACCCCCGAAAACTTAGACGAGAACGTGCTCTCGGCTCTCCTGAGAGGAGGCCGCGCCGTGCCTGCGCGTGAAGAGCCACAGCCGGTAGACGAGGAAGACCTCGTTGGCCAGCAGCAGGACCCCCGACATCGCGGCGAGCGGGATCAGCGCCCATGCCCCCGCAAGAGGCGCGACCACGAACACCGCCGCATGGAACTCGATGCCGCTGATCAGGTGCGAGCGCACCCGGTGGCGGGCCAGGAACCTGTTGAGCCGTCGCGGGAAACTGCGCCGCCGGGGCCCCCGCCCCGTCGCCACCCGATCCTGCGGCTCCTGCGGCTCCTGGTCGAAAGGATCCTGCTCGAAGGGCTCATCCTCGTCGCCGGGCTCCTGCCGCCCCTCCTTGACCGCCTCGCGCACCCGCTTCATCTGCGGCGCGTTGACGTACCTGAACAGGTCGAGCACGGCCACCGCCGCGCCCAGGACGATGAAGCGCACATCGCCCGTCAGCGCGTACTGCCCGTACGCCAGCCCTCCGGCGCACAGGACCACCCGGACGCGGTCACCCACGTAGTCGAGCCAGAGCCCGAAGGGCGTGCCGGTGCCCTTGAGCCGGGCGACCTTGCCGTCCACGCAGTCGATCATGAAGCTCAGATAGAACGCGAGGGCGCCCGCCACGAGCTGGTTCATCGCGAGGCAGGCGGCCGACACCGCACCGAGGACCAGGGAGAACACGGTGAGCGCGTTGGGCGTCAGCTGGGTACGGTTCGCCACGGCCAGCGCGACCCGGCAGGCGGCCGGGTCCACGAAATACACGGTCCACCAGGAATCTCTCCGCTTGCGTGTCTCGTGGACGTCATCGAGCGAATAGGTCCTCATGGACTCCAGCATGGCCACGCAACGCGCCGGATCGATTACTCTCTGGAACTACTGGGTGGTTTCCATGCCTGTTCTTGACCGTCCCGGCACGGAAAACCGCCACGTGGGTCCGGTGTCACCGTCCCTGCACCAGCCGGTCAGCACCAGGCCGCGCAGTTCGGCGCGCACCTGGAGTTTCCAGTTCTTTCCGCCGCCGAGCCGGCGGGGGTCGACGGCGGCGACCACGCCGTGGCGGCCCGCGCGCCGCACCTCCAGGGGCACGCGGCGGCGCCCGTCGCAGAGCCACAGGCTGACCTTGGCCACCTTCCTGTCGACGCGGTGGAACGACACGTGCCCCCGCAGCAGGTACTCCGCGCCGGTCCACTCGCACGCGTCGACCTTGGCGACCAGTTTGAGCTCGTCGCGGGCGTCGAAGACCTCGTCGGGGATCCGGAGCCGGCGGTTGCGGAAAAAGGGGTAGTCGCCGTACCAGTTGGTGACGCGCAGGCCGCGCGGCACGATGCGGGTGCTGCCCTCGCGGGCCCGCCGGAACGCGCGCACCTTGCGCAGCTCCGCCACCAGTCCGCGCTTGACCAGGTGCAGCTCCAGGCGGCGCAGCGAGGGCGCGGTGGCCAGCGCCCGCACGCTCAGCTCGGCCAGCCACGCGTGGGCCAGCTCCAGCACCGGGCCGCACTCGTCGCAGCTCTCCAGCGCCTGGAAGAGGAACAGGATGTCCTTCTCCAGCACCAGCGCGTCGAAGCCGTCGAGCAGGTCGGGCGCACGCTCCTCGAGGAAGGCGCGGACCGCGCGGATGGCCGCGAGGCGCTCGTACAGGTTGGCCGGCTCGGTCCTGCGCTGCGTGATCGACGTCGCCCCCGACTCGCGCCTGCGCCAGTGGTAGACCACGTCGCCCACCATGTCCACGCTGGTGGCCAGGACGTGCGCCTGCATGGCGACGGGCACGTCCTCGTAGATGCCGGCGGGGAACGCCAGGCCACAGCGCTCCCAGAAGGCGCGCCGGTAGACCTTGTTCCACACCGTGCGGTCCCTGACGAGCACCTGCTTGTCGGTGATGTGGGTGCACAGCTGCGGCCGCCTGAACACCTTCTCGTGCAGCGTCGACTCCTCCAGCCTGCCGTCCACGAGCCGTCCCACCGCGCCGCACGCGAGGTCGGACCCGGTCTCGGCCAGGCTGCCGACGAGCAGCTCGTACGCGTGCGGCGGCACGACGTCGTCGCTGTCGGCGAAGGCCAGATAGGTGCCGCGGGCATGCCGGATGCCCTCGTTCCGCGCCGGCCCCGGCCCCAGGTTGCGCTGGGTGACGATGACGAAACGCTCGTCCCTGGCGGCGAAGTCCTCGGCAACGCGCCGGCTGCCGTCCTCGGAACCGTCGTCGACCAGGATCACTTCGATGTCTTCCAGTGTCTGGGCGGCCAGCGACTTCAGGCACTCGGTGATGTACGCCTCCACGTCGTGAAACGGGACGACGACGCTGAGCAGGGGGATCATGACGATTGCTCCTTGCTTCCTGGACCCGGCTCGAAAGGACAGGTCGAGGGCAGCATGCCGTGGCCGCCGGGCCGGGTCCGCATCCCTGATCAGCTCTTTACCTGACGCACAATCGGCTACGTTGTGCAGTTGAGTCCGCGCTGAGAGTTAGGGGCAGCGATGCTGAGGAGCGTCCGTGACGATGATCTGCCCGTCATGCGCCGATGGCGCAACCACCCGCGCGTGCGCGCCGCGAGCTTCGCCACGCACGAGATCGCGCAGGCCGAGCACCTGCGGTGGTGGCAGGCGACCCGCGCCGACCCGGGCAGGTGCGTGCTGATCTACGACCACCATGGGGTCTCCGCGGGGGTGGTGACCTACGCCGACCTGGCGTCGGGCGCCGCCTCCTGGGGTTTCTACCTCGACCTCGACGGGCTCGAACGGTCGGGCGACCTGCTGCGGGCGTGGATCGGGCTGGAGAAGGCGGCCATCGAGCACGCCTTCGGGCCGCTCGGGCAGACGGCGCTCCGCGGCGAGGTGCTGGCCGACAACGCGCCGGTCAGGCTGCTGCACCGGCGGTTCGGGTTCGCCGAGGTGGGCTCCTATCAGCGCGACGTCGACGGGGTTCCGCGCGACGTCGTGGCCATCCAGCTCAGGAAGGGGCAGGCATGATCTCCATCGCGGGACGGCCGATCGGGGCCGGGCATCCGCCCTACGTCGTCGCCGAGATGTCCGGCAACCACAACGGGAGCCTGGCACAGGCGCTGGCCATCGTGGACGCGGTGGCGGCCAGCGGCGCGCACGCGCTGAAGCTGCAGACCTACCGGGCCGACACGCTGACCGTCGACTGCGACGGGCCCGCGTTCCGGATCGGCGACGGGCACGAGCTGTGGGGCGGCGAGCACCTCTACCAGCTCTACGAGCGTGCCCACACGCCGTGGGAGTGGCACGAGCCGATCTTCGAGCGGGCCCGCGAGCACGGGCTCACCGCCTTCTCCTCTCCCTTCGACCCCACGGCCGTCGAGCTGCTGGAGAAGCTGGGCACACCGGCGTACAAGATCGCCTCGTCGGAGATCGTGGACCTGCCGCTGATCAGGCTGGCGGCGAGCACGGGCAAGCCGCTGATCATCTCGACGGGCATGGCGTCCGCCGGGGAGATCGAGGCCGCCGTGACGGCCGCCCGCCAGGCGGGCTGCGTCCAGCTGGTGGTCCTGTCGTGCACGGCGTCCTATCCCGCCTCGCCCGCCGAGAGCAACCTGCGCGCGCTGCCGCTGCTGGCCGCGCTCACCGGAGAGGTCGTCGGCGTCTCCGACCACACGCCGGGGCTGGGCGCCGCGCTGGCCGCGGTGGCGCTGGGCGCCTGCCTGATCGAGAAGCACGTCACGACGTCCAGGGCCGAGGGCGGGGTCGACGCGGCCTTCTCGCTGGAGCCGGGCGAACTGCTGGCGCTGGTGGTGGAGAGCGAGCGGGCCTGGCAGTCGCTGGGGAGTCCGGTGATCGGGCCGCGCCCGTCCGAGCGCGAAGGGCTGCGCTTCCGCCGGTCCCTTCACGTCGTGCGCGACGTGCGCGCGGGGGAGCCGGTGACCCCTGACAACGTACGCTCGATCCGGCCGGCGGGCGGGCTGCCTCCCGAGGCCGCCGCGCAGGTGATGGGCCGGCACTTCACCCACGACGTCGCCTTCGGCACGCCGCTGACCTGGGACCTCGTTTAGAGCAGGGCGAGCAGGGCGTCGGCGGCGCGCTCCCTGCCCCTGCCGTCGATGAGGCCCCTCCCCCGCCTGCCGTGCTCCTCGCGGGCGGCGGGGTCGGCCAGCAGCCGGGAGAGCGCCGCCACGGCCCGCGCGTCCGGCTCGCCGCCCAGCCCGGCGGCGACGCCCCGGCCGACCAGCTCTCCATAACCGATGAGCTGGTTGTCCGCCACCCAGCTCAGCGCCGTCGGCACCCCGAGGTAGAGCAGCTCCCAGATGGCCGAGCCGGCGGCGGTGACCACGAGGTCGGCGCCGGCCATCAGGTCGGGCAGGCGGTCCGTCGGCGGGATCACGGTGATCGGCCCGCCCGCGTCGAACGGCGCCGGGCTGATCACCGTGCCGCGGAACGGCTCGCCGGTCGCCAGCAGAGCCCGTGCCCAGGCGGGGGCGACGCCGGCGCTGTCGGTGCCGCCGAAGAAGCAGAGCACGTGCGGCACCCGGTCACGCCGGGGCGTGCGCGCGCACCGGCGTACGCAGTCGCGCAGCAGCGCGTACCGTGCCCCGGCCAGCCACCGCCCGGCCGTGCCGGGCCCGTGGCGGCGCTCGGCGCCGAGGTTCTGGTCGAGATAGAGGTCGGCCTGCTGGCCCAGGGGGTCGCCGTCGGCGATGGCCAGCACCGCCAGGCCGGCCCGCCCGAGCGCCGCCCCCGTCTCCGCGGGCAGCTCGTACGAGTCCAGCACGACGGCGGCGAGCCGCAACTCGCGGGCCAGCGCCGCCAGGCGGTCGGGGGCCGGCGGCGCGTCCACCAGCGGCAGCCCGCGCTCCTCCAGCTGCGCCAGCGCCCACGCCGAGCCGCGCACCCGCCCGAGGAAGACCACCTCGACGCCCCGGGCGCACAGCTCCTCGGCCAGCGCCACGCACCGCACCAGATGGCCCACCCCGCTGCCGACCCCGGCGTCGCAGCGGAAGCCCACCCTGTGGCGGTCAGACCCGGTCACGCGTCCTGCAGCGCCTTCTGCCGCACGTGGGCGTTGAGCCCGCACACCTCGGGCCGGGCGCGCAACCAGCTCACCAGCGCCTTGACCGGCACGTGACGGTCGCCGAACTCGCCCACCACGCGGGAGATCAGCTTCCAGTCGTCCTCGGTGTCGAGCGTGACCCGCAGGTCGTCGGCGGCGGGCCGGTAGGTCAGCCCGAGCAGCCGGGCGTCGCCGGGATGCTCGTAGACGTAGGAGGTGACGTGGGTGCGGTGGAAGGCGGCGGCCTCCCGGTCGGCCCGCTCCAATGCGGCCCTGCCGACGATCTCCACGTCGAGCCCGCGCGGCAGCGTGCGCACCAGGCTCGTGCTCAGGTAGTCGAGGCCGGGCACGGCCCGGTAGACCAGCGCCGCCTCCCTGATCACGGCCGGGTCGAGCAGCGGGCAGTCGGCCGTGAACCGCATGACCGCGTCGGCCCGCCGCCCGGCCATCGCGTGCATGAACCGCGTCAGCACGTCGTCGACCGGCCCCCGGTGACAGGCCACGCCGAGCGCGCCGCACTCGGCGGCCACGGCGTCGTCGGCCGCCTCGATCGTGGTGGCGACGACGAGATCGTCGAGGGCGCCCGCCTCGCGCGCGGCGCGTACGACCCATGACAGCACCGAGCGGCCGCCCAGGTCGCGCAGCACCTTTCCGGGCAGGCGCGTGGAGCCCATCCGAGCCTGAACAATTCCGACAATGCGCACCGAAGCCCCATTCCCCCGTGTGACGCTGAGTCTCCGAACGATCGCGCTATGCTACCGCCTGCTCATACGACGACAGTGCGCAAGCACGATTTCAGGGGGCCACGTGAGCATTCTCAGTGGATCGTCGATCTTGATCACCGGAGGCACGGGGTCCTTCGGCAAGGCGTTCATCAGACACGCGCTCGACTCGCTCGGGGTGCGGCGCCTGGTGGTGTTCTCCCGCGACGAGCTGAAGCAGTACGAGCTCAGGCAGCTCTTCGACAACGACGAGCGGCTGCGCTGGTTCATCGGCGACGTCCGCGACCGCGACCGGCTGACCCGCGCCATGCACGGCGTCGACCACGTCATCCACGCGGCGGCGCTCAAGCAGGTCGACACCGCCGAGTACAACCCGTTCGAATACGTCCGCACCAACGTCTCCGGCTCCCAGAACGTCGTCGAGGCCGCCATCGACTGCGGCGTGCGCAAGGTCGTCGCGCTCTCCACCGACAAGGCGTCCAGCCCGATCAACCTCTACGGCGCCACGAAGCTGGTCGCCGACAAGCTGTTCATCTCGGCCAACCACTACGCCGCCGCCCACGAGACCCGCTTCTCCGTCGTCCGCTACGGCAACGTCGTCGGCAGCCGCGGCTCCGTCGTGCCGCTCTTCCTGCGGCTGGCCGAGCAGGGCGGCTCCCTGCCGATCACCGACAAGCGCATGACGAGGTTCTGGATCACGCTCGACCAGGCCGTCAGGTTCGTGGTCGACTCGTTCGACCTGATGCAGGGCGGCGAGCTGTACGTGCCGCGCATCCCCAGCATGCGCATCACCGACCTGGCCGAGGCGCTGGCCCCGCACAGCCCGGTCTACGAGATCGGCGTGCGCCCCGGCGAGAAGCTGCACGAGGAGATGATCGGGCCCGACGACGGGCGCAGGACGCTGCGGCTGACCGACCGCTACGTGCTCCAGCCGACGATCGCGACCTGGGGCTACCGGCCGCCGCAGGCCGGCGAGCTGCTCCCCGAGGGTTTCGCCTACCGCTCCGACACCAACGACCGGTGGCTCTCGGTCGACGACCTGCGCGGCATGGTGAGCGGCTGATGCTGCCCTACGGACGCCAGTCGATCGCCGAGTCCGACGTCGAGGCCGTCACCGAGGTGCTGCGCGGCGACTGGCTGACCACGGGCCCCGCGGTCGGCGCGTTCGAGGCCGAGCTGGCCCGCTGGACCGGCGGCGTGCCGTGCGTGGCGGTCACGTCCGGCACCGCGGCGCTGCACGTCGCCTACGTCGCGGCCGGGGTACGGCCGGGCGACGAGGTCGTCACCTCGCCGCTGACGTTCGTGGCCACCGCCGCCACGGCCGCGCTGCTGGGCGCGCGGGTGGTCTTCGCCGACGTGCAGCCCGACACGGGCAACCTCGACCCCGTCAGCGCCGCGGCGCTGGTCACGCCGCGCACGCGGGTGGTGACGGCGGTCGACTACGCGGGCCATCCCGCCGACTACGACGAGCTGCGCGCGGTCGCCGACGAGGCCGGGGCGCTGCTGATGGCCGACGCGGCCCACTCGATCGGGTCGGCGTACAAAGGGCGGCCGGTGGGGGCGCTGGCGGATCTGACGACGTTCTCGTTCTTCCCGACCAAGACCGTCACCACGGCGGAGGGCGGCGCGGTGGCGGTGGCCGACTCCCAACGGTTCAGGCGGGCCGCCCGGTTCATGAACCACGGCCTGGTCAGAGACCCCGCCGAGCAGCGCCACCCCGGCGAGGGCGGCTGGCACCAGGAGGTGCACGCGTTCGGGCTGAACTACCGGCTGCCCGACGTGCTCTGCGCGCTCGGCCTGAGCCAGCTGCGGCGGCTGCGCCGTTTCCGGGCGCGCCGCGCGGAACTGGTCGCCCGCTACCACCTGATGCTGAGCGACGTGCCGGGGCTGGTCCTGCCCGCCCAGCGCGCCTACGTGGAGCCGAGCTGGCACCTCTATCCCGTCAGGGTCCGCGACGGCCGCCGTCGGGAGGTCTACGAGCGCATGCGCGCCGCCGGCATCGGCGCGCAGGTCAACTACCTGCCCGCCTACCGGCATCCGGTGTTCGAGGACCTCGGCTACCGGCGCGGGCTCTGCCCCCTGGCCGAGGCCTACTACGCCGAGGAGCTGTCGTTGCCGTTGTTCCCCGGCCTGTCGGACGCCCAGCAGGAGCGGGTCGCCGAGACGCTGGCCGGCATCCTGTCCTGATCAGCGCTCGGCGAGCAGCAGACCGCCGTCGTCGTCCCTGTCGATGAGGAAGCGCCGGTCGGCGACGGTCGCGACCGGCCGCTCCCCCGTCCGCACCAGCGGGCGGATGGGCCTGCCCTGGTCGATGAGCACCTCCCACCATGCCTCGTCGCCGACGCGCTCGTCGATGTCGGCCAGCGGCACCCGCGCGCGGAACTCCCGGCCGTCCAGCGCGACGGGGAAGTACATCTCCTCGCCGTCGCTCCTGCGTCGCAGCCGCAGCACGGGCTCGCCGTCGCCGGCGTCGGAGATCTTCCCCGCGCACACCAGCTCGCCACCGTCCACGTGGCACGAGCCGATGACCGCCTTGGGCGTACGCAGGCGCAGGGCCCAGGCGCCCCTGGGCATGCGCACCGGCACCACCCACAGCCCCGGCAGCCGCAGCGGCTCAGGAACGAGCGGCCGTGACCAGCGCGGTCCGGCCACCCGGCCGTCGAGCCTGAGCCCGTGGCCCTTCAGCCGCGCGCGCAGGTCCCAGTGGCCGTGCCTGGCCAGCTGCGCGGGCGTCAGCGTCTCCGGGTCGAAGGCGAACCTGAACGGGAACGTGTGCTCGGCCACCGAGCCGCCGTCGTCCTGCTCGAAGTCCTCCCAGACGGGCGCGCTGACCGCCTCTGACAGGCGTACGGTCTCGCCCGTCCCGCGCTCCTGCAACCACACGCGCAACCGGACCCGGCGCAACCGGGCGGCGTCGAACCTGCCCAGCGACACCCGGCCCACGCCGTGCAGCACGCCGTCGCGCCAGTCGAGGCTCACCAGCCGGCCCACCAGGCGCAGCTCGTCCGAGACGTCCGACAGGTGGCCCGGCATCGACGGGTGGCGGCCGTGCCAGCGCCGGCGCAGCAGCCCCGCCGGGCGGACCTTGGGCAGCAGCCGCCCCTCGCGGGCCTGGGCGGACACCTCGGCCAGCTCCTCCAGGCGGCGCTGGTGCAGCAGGTGGACCTGGAGGCGGCGCTCGAACGGGATGCTCAGCCAGGCTTCCGGCGACACGCCGTCGAGGTAGCGGCAGGCCAGGTCGAGCAGGCCGGGGTCCGCCGACGGGCCCATCGCGGCCACGGCCCCGACGGCGACGCCCATGTCGATGTCCATCGTGTCGCGGTCGAAGTCGGGCTTCAGCCCCGGCGCGGCACGGTCGAGCAGGGCGGCGGTCTGCACCACCGACAGCAGGCGGTCGCGCAGGTTGCCGGGCTCCAGGCTGCGCTGCGTGATCGAGGCGCCGGGCTCGTCGCGCTGCCGCCAGTGGTAGACGACCCTGGACAGCACGTCCACAGCACGGGCGCCGACGTGGGCGGCCATGGCGACGGGCTGGTCCTCGTACATGCGCTCGGGGAAGCTCAGGTCCAGGCCGTCCCAGAATGAGCGGCGGTAGACCTTGTTCCACAACATGCGGTCGCGGATCAGCAGCGGGTGACGGGTGATGTGGGTGCCCTTCATCGGCCTGGCGAACGCCTGCCGGTGCGCCCACGAGGGCACGAGCAGGTTGCGGTGCAGGCGCATGACGTTCCCGCAGGCCAGGTCGGAGCCGGTGCTTTCGAGCGAGGCCACCATCCGGCCGAACGCGTCGCGCGGCACGGTGTCGTCGCCGTCGACGAAGGCCAGGTAGCGGCCGCTCGCCTGCCGCACGCCGACGTTGCGCGCCCGGCCGACGCCGTGGTTGTCCTGCCTGATGAGGCGGATCCGGCGGTCGCCGGCCTGCCTGGACGCCACGACGGACGGGCCGCCGTCGTCGCTGCCGTCGTCGACGCAGATCACCTCGAGGTCAGCCAGGGTCTGCGCGGCGACGGAGTCCAGGCAGGGTCCGATGTACTTCTCGACGTTGTAGAACGGCACGATCACCGACAGAACCGGCACATGCACTCCTCATCGTTACGTCAACCGGACAACAGGCGGATGACTCGGCGGGCGACCTTGCGAGGGCGGGCCAGGCGGCGGGAGAGGCGGTATCCGAGGGTTCTTCTGTAGGCGGTGGCCCTGCGCTGCGTCCTGCGCAGGCGGGACTTCGACCTGACCAGCTCGCGTTCGCGGTAGGTCAGCTTGGTCTCCAGACGGGCGATCCTGGCCAGGGCGGCGGTGAGCTGGTCGGCCAGGCGGTCGCGGGCGCCGAGCAGGTCGCGGTAGGTGGGGGCCTGCTCGGCCAGCTCGGCGGGCTGGCCGAGCTCGGCGTCGAACTTCCTGGCCCGGTCGAGGTCGCTCCGGTCGCAGGGCCGCCCGGCCATGCCGCACAGGGTCAGCGCGAGCTGGTCGGCCTCCAGCGGCCACGGCCACGGATGGTGGTGCCCGGCCGCCAGCAGCCTGACCGCGAACCGCCACAGGATCCGGCAGAGCACGACGCGCGGCTCGGGAGGCGTGGACGGCGCCGCCGCGGGGCTGATCGCGGCGAAACGCGTGCCGTCGTAGACGAGGCTGTCGGTCGCGGCCACGACGGCGCCGCCGCCCTCCAGCCAGCCGGCCAGGCGGGCGAGCAGGTCGCGTACGGCTTTGACGTCCTCGCGGGCGCAGGCCTCGACGAGGATCTCCTCGACGACCCGGCCGGTGGGGATCTGGCGCTCGGCGCCGTCGGGCAGCCGCCGGGTGGCCGTGCCGGTGAACTCGTACAGGGCCGAGCCCTCCTCGATCAGGCCCAGCGGCAGGTCACCCGCGGCGCCGGGGGAGACCGGCGGGCGGGTGGCGACGGCGACCCAGAGCGGCGCCAGCTCCTCGCCCAGCCGGTGCCGGAACACCACGCGGGTCAGCCGCAACGGGTCGGCCACCAGCATCCGGTCACCGCCGCGCGCGCTGAGCGGGAACGTGAGCGCGTCAGGCAGGTCGCCGGCCAGCGCCTCACTGGCCAGCAGCGCGCGCGGCGCCATGCGCCCGGGGTAGGCCGCGTAGCGGCGCTGCACGACCAGACCCGCGGACTCCAGGCCGCGGTCGACGGCCACCGGCCCGCTGGGGTAGCCGGGGTCGAAACCGTGCGGCGCCCACTGGTCGTCGCCGCCTTCCCGGTCAGCGGGCCTGGCCTCGATGAACCGGTCGATGCCCAGGTCGTTGCGTACGCCGAGCACCAGCCGCCCGCCGGGGGCGACCAGCGCCGCGAGCGCGCCCACCGACTCCTTCCAGCCGGCGGCCGGCGCCTCGGCGGAGTGCGTGCGCGCCAGCCCGTCGATCGCGAGAACCAGGTCGTACGGCTCGTCCGCGTCCAGCATCTCCAGCCGCCCGCAGAACACCTCCAGCCCCGGGTGCCGCGAGCCGAGCGCGCACGCGTCGGGGAAGGAGCGCACCAGCGCCGCCGCCTCGGAAGCCAGCGCGACGACCTCGTCCACGAGCACCTGTGGATGCGGCCCGACCAGCAGCACCCTGCCACTCGCCGGGGTCATCCGCCTGACCAGTTCGAGTGCCGCGCCGCGCCAGTCCGTGATGCCGCCCATGTTGGACATGTCGGACCACAGCAGCATCTCTCCGCCGATCAGCCGGACGTTCTCGGGCGCCTCGCTCATGCGCGTGTTCATGACCTCGCTCCGTGCCCGGTCGCCGGGGATCCGCAGCGCACCCGCTTCCATCCGAACATTCGCCGTAGCTCCTCCGGTGTCGCCTGATAGTCGAAACCCAGCTCCTGCCTCGCCGTCTCCGCCGCCAGCCCGGGGTCGACGGTCGTGCCGTGCAGCTCGGGCCAGAGCCTCATGCGGCGCGCCGTGCCGCCGTATTCCGGCCGTTCGTCCTCGAACTGCATCGGATCGCCGTACACGGCCACCTCGCACCCCACCGACGCGCCGTAGAACAGCGCGCTGCCGAGCCGGTTGGAGGCCACCCTGCGGTGGCGCCGCAACTGGAGCAGCTGCTTGCGCAGGAAATCACGCCCCTTCGCGTCCCAGCGGGATCCGCGCTCGCCATGGCAGATGACCTGGAAACCTCTCGACTCGTACGCCCGCCGAATGTCCGGATTTGCGAACTCCAGCCAGTAAAGGCAGATCGTGACCGGGTCGGTCTCGACATCACGTATTTCGTCGGCAAGTCGACCGTGGTCGCCACTGACGGAATACTTTTCCCAACCATGAAAGGGATACCAGATCGTACCTTCACGGTCGGGAACCACGCCCAAGTCCGGCTCGAGGTGCAGAAGGTAGATCCAGGGCGCGCCGATCAGGTAGTGCCCCCTGCGGCCCATGGACCAGCCACGGCGGCGCAGCACGTCCGACCAGACGAAACGCGGATAGCCGGGGCTGCACCAGTGGTCGTTCGGGGGAAACCCGTGGAGATAGTTCCATCCGTGCTGGAGAAACCCCTGGATGCGCTTCGGCGACTCGTCCGGCAGGCCGCAATATTTGCCGAGAATGCGGGAGTGCCCGTACCAGTGATTGGATTCGTCCATCATTTCCCCCGTACGGTTGGCGTGTCCCATCCGACATTCCCAGCCCCCCGCGCGGCCCACGCGTCGTTATACGCTTCCATTACCCACCACGGGGCCTTGGTTTCTCCTCACCTGTCGATCGTGGCTACACTGGGTCGCGCCTTGAGGACAGAGAGTGAGTGATCATGAGTCATCTCGATCGCCTGCGGGCCACCTTCCGCACGGCGCTCAACCTGCCTGACGGCACCGACGTCGACGGGCTCGAATACCGTGCCATCCCGCAGTGGGACTCCTTGGCCCACATGGCGTTGGTCGCCGCGATGGAGGACGAGTTCTCCGTCATGATCGACACCGACGAGATGATCGACATGAGTTCGTTCGCGAAGGCGGCCGAGCTGCTGGAGAAGCATGGCGTCGGCGCTGCCGCCCGCTGAGGCCAGGGTCACCCTGGTCACGGGTTCGACGGCGGGCATCGGCCGGGCCATCGCGACCGCGCTGGCCGCCGCCGGTCACGACGTCGTGCTCCACGGCCGCGACGAGGAGCGGGCCGCGAAGGTCGCCGCCGACGTCGCCGCCGAGACCGGCGGCCTGACCGGCTCCGTCCACGGCGACGTGGCCGATCCGGGGCTCGTCTCGGCCATGATGCGGCGCATCTACCAGCGGCACGGCCGGCTCGACTCCCTGGTGATCAACGCGGGCGTGCACGCCGCGGGCCTGCTCGGCATGGTCCGCCACGACACCATCGGCCGCCTCTTCGAGGTCAACGCGATCGGCGCCACGCACACCCTGCAGGCCTCGCTCCGGCTGCTGCGCCGGGGCACCAGCCCCGCCGTGGTGCTCGTCTCCTCGATCATGGGCCGCGCGGGCGGCGCCGGCCAGGCCGTCTACTCCGCCACCAAGGCCTCGATCATCGGCCTCACCCTGGCCGCCGCCAAGGAGCTGGGGCCCACCGGCATCCGCGTCAACGCCGTGGCGCCCGGCTACATCCAGACCGACATGCTCACCACGCTCGACGAGGACAGCCGCACGGCCACGATCGCGGCGACCCCGCTCGGGCGCCTCGGCAGGCCGGCCGACGTCGCCCGCGCCACGGCGTTCCTGCTCTCTTCCGACGCCGGTTTCATCACCGGCCAGGTCCTCGGCGTGGACGGCGGGCTGGTGCTGTGACCCAGGACCCGCGCGCCGCCACCCCAGGGCCACAGCTTCCCGGGCAGAGCCCGCGCGGCTCGGACGAGCCGCCGTTCCCGCACCCGGAGGCCCGGCTCGTCGTCGCGGGTGACAAGGAAGGGCTCTCGGGCGGCGAGCTGGCCGACCACATCGACCGCGCCGCCGACGCCCTGACCCGGCTGCGGCCGGGGCCGCTGTTCTGCGGGATGCGCAACAACCTCGCGTCGGTGCTGCGCTATCTCGCCGCCTGGCGCTCCGGCCGGCCGATCGCGCTGCTCGACCCCGACCTGCCCGTCGGGGCGCTGGCCGACCTGGCGGGCCGGTTCCAGCCGGCCGCGCTGCTCGGGTTCACCCACGCCGCCGACGGCTCGGCGCCGCGCGCCTCGCGAGCGCCGCGACCTCCGTCCCACCGCGACGCGGGTCGCCCGCCCGAGCCGCATCCCGACCTGGCGGTCCTCCTCGCCACGTCCGGCTCGACCGGCAATCCCAGGCTCGTCCGCCTCTCGCGCCGGGCCGTGCTCGCCAACGCCGCCGCCATCGTCACGGCGCTGTCCATCGAGCCCGCCGAGATCGTGCCCACCAGCCTGCCGCTGCACTACAGCTACGGCCTGTCGGTGCTCAACAGCCACCTGATGGCGGGGGCGACCGTCGTGCTGACGGAGGCGGGGCTGCTGGAGCGCTCGTTCTGGACCCACCTCGACGCCCACCACTGCACGTCGCTGGCGGCCGTCCCCTACCAGTACGAAATGTTGCGCCGGCTGCGTTACGACCGGGCCGAGCATCCCGCGCTCGCCACGTTCACGCAGGCGGGCGGGCGGCTCAGCGAGAAGCTGGTCAAGGAGTTCGCCGCCCAGGCCGACCGGTTCTTCGTCATGTACGGGCAGACCGAGGCCACGGCCCGCATCGCCGTCCTGCCTCCTGACCGGCTCGCCGACAAACCGGGCTCGGCCGGGCTCGCCGTCCCCGGGGGGCGGCTGACCGTCGACGACGGGGAGGTCGTCTACCACGGGCCCAACGTCATGATGGGCTACGCGGAGACCGCCGCCGACCTGGCCAGGGGCGACGACCTCGGCGGGGTGCTGCGCACGGGCGACCTCGGCCGGCTCGACCCCGAGGGCTTCCTCCACATCACCGGGCGGCTCAAGCGCATCGCCAAGATCTTCGGCGTGCGGGTCAACCTCGACGACGTCGAGCGCCTGCTGCCCGCCTCCGGCCCGGCGGCGGCCACCAGCGGCGACGACCGGGTCACGGTGTGGACAGAAGGGCTCGACGCGGCGGGCTGCGCGGGGCTGGCCCGGCGGCTCGGCGCTGAGTTGCGCGTGCACTGGAGCGGGTTCGACGTCCGCAGCGTCGACCGGCTTCCCCTCCTGGCGAACGGCAAGATCGACTACCGCGCGCTGGAGTCCCACGCATGACCTCGGGCGTGTTCACGTTGGGCGGGGCCGAGCGGGAGGCGGTGCTGGCGCCGGCGCTGGCGGCGCTGACCGAGCGGCACCGGCGGGCGTGCCCGCCGTACGACAGGATTCTCGACGCGATCGGCGCGCGGCCTCCCTACGAGCGGGTGGCCGACCTGCCGTGGTTGCCGGTGCGGCTGTTCAAGACGCACGAGTTGCGCAGCGTGCGGGAAGACCAGGTGTTCAGGGTGCTGACGTCCAGCGGCACGACCGGGCAGCGGCCGAGCCGGGTGTTCCTCGACCGCGAGGCGGCGGCCGCGCAGACCCGGATGCTGGCGGCGACGTTCAGGGGGGTGCTGGGCGAGCGGCGGCTGCCGATGCTGGTCGTCGACAGCCGCTCCGTGGTGCGTGACCCGGCGCTGAGCGCGCGCGGCGCCGGCGTGCTCGGGATGATGAACTTCGGCAGGGACCACACGTTCGTGCTCGACGAGCGGGGCCGGGTGGACGCGGAGGCGGTCAAGGGGTTCCTGGCGCGGCACGGCCGCGAACGGTTCCTGATCTTCGGGTTCACGTTCATGGTCTGGCTCTGCCTGCGCGGCCTCGGCGCGGACCTCTCGCAGGGGGTGCTGATCCACTCGGGCGGCTGGAAGCGGCTGGCCGAGCAGGCGGTGGACAACGCCGAGTTCCGGCGGCGGCTGGCGGACGAGTGCGGGCTGAGCAGCGTGTACAACTTCTACGGCATGGTCGAGCAGATCGGCACCGTCTTCCTGGAGGGGCCGGACGGCGACGGGCTCTACTGCCCCGATTTCGCCGACGTCGTGATCCGCGACCCGGAGACGTGGCAGGAGGCGCCGCCCGGCGTGCCGGGGCTGATCGAGGTGGTCAGCACGCTCCCGACGTCCTATCCGGGGCATGTCCTGCTGACGGAGGACATGGGCGTGGTGCGCGGCGTCGACGACGGGTGCCTGCCGGGACGGCGGTTCGAGGTGCTGGGCAGGTTGCCGCGGGCCGAGGCGCGCGGCTGCAGCGACACGTTCGGGCAGGGCGGCTGATGCCGGGCTCGGAGGTGACGGTCAGGTTCCCCGCCGCCGAAACGGTGCCCGTCGAGGTGCTGCTCGCACAGGTGCGCGGCCGGCTGGAGACGGGTGACGAGCGGGTCCGCGCGTTCCTCGCCGCGTTCGGCAGGCGGCTGTTGCGGCCCGCCCTGGCGCGCCGCCATCCCGAGCTCGGCTCGCTCGGCTTCTTCCTGCGGCCCAGCGAGCTGGCCCGCACGGTGGAGGGGCTGGGCGGCGAGCACGTACGCGTCCCGCGCGGCCTGGTGTTCCACGTCCCTCCCGCGAACGTCGACACCGTCTTCGTCTACTCGTGGGCGCTGTCGGCCCTGATGGGCAACCGCAACATCGTGCGTCTCTCGCCACGCTCGGGCCCGGTGGCCGGGGTCATCCTCGACACGCTGCACGAGGCGCTGGCCGAGGCCGACCCGGTGATCGGCGCCACCCAGCGGATCGTCTCCTACGACCGCGACGACGCCGTGACCGGCGCGCTCTGCGCCGCCTGCGACCTGCGGGTGGTGTGGGGCGGCGACGACACCGTGAACGCGCTGCGCCGGCACGCGCTCGCCCCGCACGCCCGTGACCTGGTCTTCCCTGACCGGTCGTCGTTCGCGGTGATCCAGGCGGCGGCGTGGTCGGGCGCGCCCGGGGCGGCGCGGGTCAGGGCGGCCGAGGGGTTCGTCAACGACGCCTACTGGTTCGACCAGGCGGCCTGCTCGTCCCCCAGGACCGTGTTCTGGGTGGGGACGGCGAGCGACTGCGACGCGGCGCGGGCCGACTTCGCCGATCACGTCGCGCGGGTGCTGGGCGAGCGCGGGTGGGGGGTCGATGCGGCGATGGCCGTGGAGAAGCGGGTCGCCGCCTACGGGCTGGCCGCCGACGGGGTGGCGGAGCGGGTGGAGTTCCGGGGCAACGCGCTGGCGGACGTGACGCTGGTCGAGGGCGCCGCGCCTCCCAGGCGGTGGCTGGGGGCGGGGACGTTCGCGCACGCCAGGATCGGCGCGCTGGCGGAGCTGGGCGCGCTGGTCGAGCGGCGAGACCAGACGATGACGCATTTCGGGTTCGCCGGGGCCGAGCTGGACGAGCTGGCCAGAGGGCTGGCAGGGCGCGGGGTCGACCGGATGGTGCCCGTCGGCGGCGCGCTGAGCTTCCACCGGGTGTGGGACGGCGTCGACCTGCCCACCGAGTTCACCCGACTGGTGACCGTGACCCGATGACGCTGGCGGCGCCCGAGAGCACGCACGTCCGCCCTCCGGGGTCGCCGGGGCGCGGGCCCGGCCCGGGTTGGGCGCCCGCCCTGCTGGTTAGCGCGGGCACGGTGGCCGCGCTGATGTGGTGCGGCGTTCCCGCCCGTGACCTGGCGGCCTTCGCGGCGTACGTCGGCGCCGGCGTGGCGCTGCCCGGGACGCTGGTGTGGCGGGCGCTGACCGGGGGCGGCCGGACGCTGGCGGAGGACCTCGCGGCCGGGCTGGCCCTGGGGTACGCGGTCGAGGTGCTGGCGTACATCCCGGCCCGGGCCGCGGGGCTGCCGCTGCTGGTGCTGGTGCCGCCCGTGGCCGTGGTGTGCGCGTTCCTCTGCGTGCCGCGCCTGTGGCGGCACTGGCGTGGGGCGCCCGGCCGGGAGCGCGTGCCGGGGTGGTGTGCCTGGGCGCTCGCCGCGGTGGTCGGCTACCTGGTGGCGTGGTGCGTGATCTCGCTCTACCGCCACCCGGTCTCCAGCGCGTACGTCGACATGCCCTACCACCTGGCGCTGGTCGGCGAGGTCAAGCACCACGTGCCCCCCACGCTGCCGTCGGTGCTGGGAGAGCGGCTCTCCTACCACTGGTTCGTCTACGCCGACATGGCGGCGACGAGCTGGGTCACCGGGATCGAGCCGGTGACGCTGGTATACCGGCTGTCCACGCTGCCGATGACGGTGGCGATGGTCGTGCTGGTCGCGGTGCTCGGGCGCCGGCTCGGCGGGCGCTGGGGGGCGGGGATCGCGGCGGTGG
>NZ_SMKO01000330.1 GCF_004348685.1 Nonomuraea deserti
GGGCCTGCCGCCGCGCCCGCCCCCGGACCCGTCACCGCGCTCGTCACCGTGCCGGCGAGGTGCGGCTGGGTCAGCACCAGGCGCGCGCCGCTGTCCCGCAGCAGGTACGCGATGCGCTCCGGCGGGTTGCCCGGGTCGATCGGGAGGTAAGCGCCGCCCGCCCGCACCACGGCATGGATGGCCGTGAACATTTCCGGCGACCGGTCGGCCAGCACCGCCACCAGGTCGTCCCGGCCCACGCCGCGGGCGCGCAGCGTGTGCGCCAGGCGGTTGACCCGGGCGCCCAGCTCGGCGTAGGTGAGGCGGAACCCGTCCCCCACCAGGGCGACGGCGTCAGGGGTCGCCGCCACCCGCCGGTCGAACAGCTCGTCCAGCCGGGCCGGGCCGTCGAAGGGGACGTGCGTGGAGTTCGCCCCGGCGCTCAGCGCGCGGTCGGCGACGGAACGCAGGTCCAGGGCGCTCAGCTCGGCGTCGGGGTGGGCGCTGGCCTGGTCGAGCAGGAGCATGCAGTGGGTGAGCAGGCGCCGCGCGGTGCCGGGGGCGTGGGTGGCGGGCCGGTACCGCAACCGCAGCGTGAGGCCGCCGGCTCGGCGAGCGAAGGAGAACACCACAGGAAACCCTGAGAACCCACCGCCCTCCACGGCACCGTCCACCGAGCCGCTCGCGGCGCCGTCCATCGGGCGGTTGGCGGTGCCGTCCACCGAGCCGTTCGCCGCACCGTTTGTGGGGCCGTTCGCCTGATGGCCTGTCGCGGTCGTTGCGTCGTTCGCCGAGTCGTGGACCGTGTCGACGAGCACCTCGGCGAAGGGGTCGTCGCCGGCGTGCGGCGCCGCGCCGGACTCGCGGGCGAGCAATTTGATCGGGTAGTCCTGGTGCTCGGCCGCCGCCCGCAACCGGCTCGCCACCTCGCCGAGCAGGCTGCGCAGCGTACGGTCGCGCCCGATCGGCAGGCGCAGCGGCAGCGTGGCGGCCAGCGGCGGGGGCCCGCCCGCGACCGGGAGGGCGGGCACGGCCAGGACGACCTCCTCCTCACCCGTGTGCCGCTGGAGCAGCGCGCCGGCCGCCGCGACCAGCAGGGCGTGCAGGGCGGCGTCCCGGCCCCTGGCCAGCTTGAGCAGCCGGCCCGCCAGCGAGGGGTCGAGCTCGCGGGCGGCGACGGCGGAGGACCCGGCGTCAGGTGAGCCCCGGTCGGCGGGGAAGCCGGCGCGTTCGGGCAGGGCCGCCAGCTCCGCACGCCAGAACGCGCCCTCGCGGGGACGTTGCGCGGCGGCGACCTTGAGCCTGCCCAGGCTCTCGATGGATTGCATGTGCTCCCTCACCCTGATCAGAAGTCGAAGTCGAACGCGAGCTCGGACAGGTCATGGGGGGTCACGGCGACGCGCCGGAGTTCGCCGAGCCCGCCCAGCGGCGTGCCCGGTTCGGCGAGCGCGGCGTCGAGCAGCGCCAGCAGCTCGTCGCGGAACAGTTCCACGGTCGGTCGCTGGAACAGCGCGGAGGCGTACGCCCAGCGGGCGGCGTAGTCCTCGGGCTCGACCTCGATCTGCAGGTCGAGGTCGAAGATCGTGCGCCCGGTGACGTCGGGCCGCCAGCGCGGGCGGCCGCCCAGGAAGTCCACCCGCTGCAGCCCGGTGTCCTGCACCGCGAAGAACGTGTCGAAAAGGGGGTGCCTGCCGTGGCCGGACGGACGGGCGTACCGGGTGGCGTCGAGGGTGTGATCCTGGTGGTCGACGGCGGCCACGGCGTGCGCGGCCACGGTCCGCAGATGCCGGAGGAACGGCAGCTCGGCCGAGGGGTGCGCCCGCAGGCAGAGCGTGTTGACGAACATGCCCTGCACCCGGTCCACGCCCGGCAGGTGCCGCCCCGACGCCGCCGTGCCGACCGTCACGTCCGCGCCGCCGCTCACCCGCCCGAGGAAGGCCGTGTACGCGGCCAGCAGCACGTGGAAGGGCGTCACGGATTCGGCGCGGGCCAGCTCCCTGACCGCCAGGGTCCGCCGCGGGCCGAACCGGAACGCGAGATGGCCGCCCTCCGTCGCGCGCACCGCGAGGCGCGCCTCGGCGGGCACGTCGGCGGGCAGGTCGAGCGGCGGAACCGGGCGGTCGAACGTCTCCTCCCAGAAGGGACGCTGGCTGTCCGACAGCGCCCGCCGCTCGGGCCCGGCCGCCCACTGGGCGTAGTCCCGGTAGCGCAGCTCCGCCCCCGGCGGCCGCTCGCCCCTGACCAGCGCCGCCCATTCGCCCATGAGCAGGGTCAAGGCGTGGCCGTCGGTGAGCAGGTGGTGGATGTCGAGCGCCAGCCGGGCGCCGGCGGCGTGCCGGACCAGCGCCGCCCGCCACAGGGGCGCCTCGGCCAGGTCGAACGGGCGGATCCAGCGCCGCGCCCACGCGTCGGGGTCCTCGCCCTGCGCCAGGTCCACCACGTCGATCGTGACGCCCCGCGGTTCGCGGACCCGCTGGTACGGGCGGCCGTCGCCGTCCACGGCGAACTCGGTGCGCAGGATCTCGTGTCGCTCCACGAGCGTCGCGAGCGCGGCCGTCAGGCGCTCGTGATCCACCGGGCCGGGCACGTCGACGAGGATCGGCAGGTTGTACTGGGTGTCGGCGGGGTCCTTGACCTGTTCGACGTAGACGCCGTGCTGCTGGGGCGACAGCGGGGTCCGCTCGGTCGCCAGGCCGGGACGCGGCCCGGCGACCTGAGCACGGTCCGCCGCCCGTACGGTCTCGGCCAGCTCGGCGACCGTGCCGGCGGACAACACGGCCGACACCGGGCAGGACACCCCGAAGCGGCGGCGTACGAGCGCGGACACGCGGGTCGCGGTCAGCGAGCTGCCGCCGAGCCGGTCGAGCGGGTCGTCGGCGCCGATCCCGCGCACGCCGAGCACGTCCTCCCAGAGCCCGGCCAGGGTGCGCTCCACCTCGTCCCGCGCCGCCCTGCCGCCGCTCGCGACCTCGGGGGCGGGCAGCCCGGCCAGGTCCACCTTGCCGTTGGGGGTCAGCGGCAGCTCGGGAAGCACCACGAAATGCGCGGGCACCATCGGGGCGGGCAGCCGCCGCTCGATTTCCGCCCGGACGTGCTCCACCTCGACACGGCCCTCGACGTACGCGCACAGGTGCGGCTCCGGCATGCGGCGCAGCACCACCACCGCGCCGCTCACCCCCGCCACGTTCAGCAGGGCCGTCTCGACCTCGCCCGGTTCGACGCGGAAACCGCGCACCTTGACCTGGCGGTCCTCCCGGCCGAGGAAGTCGATCGAGCCGTCGGGCAGCCGGCGGGCCCGGTCGCCCGTCCGGTAGAGCAGCCGACCGGCATGGCGGACGAAGGCCCGCCCGGTGAGTTCGGGCCGCTCGTGGTAGCCGGTCGCCATGCCGTCGCCGCTCACGTACAGGTCTCCCGGGACGCCGACGGGCAGCGGGAGGCGGTCCTGGTTGAGCACGTACGCGGCGGTGTTGGGGACGGGACGGCCGACGGGCACCCGCGCGCCGAGCGGCCCGGCGACGGCGTGGACGGTGGAGATGACCGCGTTCTCCGTCGGCCCGTACGCGTTGACCAGCCGCAGGCCGGGGTTGGCGCGCAGCACGGCCCGCGCGTGTCCGGGGGAGAGCACGTCGCCTCCGACGAGCAGGTCCCGCAGCGGCCGGAACACGCCCGGATCCTCGTCCGCCAGCCGGGCGAACAGCGCGGACGTGAACAGCGCCGTGGTGACGCCCGCGCCGTCCAGCGACCGCCGCAGCTCCTCGGCGTCGAGGAACGTCTCCCTGTCGAGGAGGTGCAGCGTGCCGCCGTTGAGCAGCGCACCCCAGATCTCCCAGACCGAGGCGTCGAACCCGGTCGCCCCCACCTGCGCCATCCTGGTGGTGGCGTCCAGGCGCACGTATCCGACGCCGCGCACCAGGCGCACGACGCCGCGGTGCGGGATCATGACACCCTTGGGCCGTCCCGTGGTGCCCGAGGTGTACATCAGGTACGCCGGCGCGGACGCGTCCCCCGCCTCCGGCCCGTCCAGCACCGCCTCCGGCCCGTCCGCCTCCGGCCCGTCCGCCTCCGGCCTGTCCGCCCCTGGCTCCGGCCCGTCCGCCTCCGGCCCGTCCGATCCTGGCTCCGGCCCGTCCGGCACCGGTCCGGTCGTCCAGTCCTGGTCGCCGAGGTCGACGATCCGTGAGCCGGCGGGCGTCGCGGGTGGCCGTCCCGAGGCGATCAGCAGTTTCGCGCCGCTGTCCTCCAGCGTGAACGCGACGCGGTCCTGGACGGTCGTGGGGTCGATAGGCAGGTAGCAGCCGCCCGCCTTCAGCACGGCCAGCGCCGAGACGACCAGCTCAGCGGTGCGCGGCAGCAGCAGCGCGACCGGCTCGCCCGGACGCAGCCCCTCCCGGAGCAGCGACCTCGCCAGCGACGAGCTGCGGCGGTGCAGCTCGGCATAGGTGAGAGTGGTGCTCCCGTGCACCACGGCCGGATGGGCGGGCGCCCGCTCGGCCTGCTCGGCGAACAGCTGCTCGATCCGTCGGTCCCGCGGGTAGGCGGTGGCGGTGTCGTTCCAGCGGTCGAGCCGGGCGTGCTCGGCGGGGGACAGCGGATCGAGGTCGCGGATCGTGCGGTCCGCCGGCATGGCCAGCACGGCGGCCAGGTGGGTCGCGTGGCGGGCGACCATGTCCGCGCTCCTGGCGGGGTCGTACCGCAACCATGCCCTGTCACCGCCCAGCCCGAGCACCAGCACGCCCGGCACCCGCCCATCCCCGCGCGCCAGTACGGGCAGCGGTCCGGAACCCGGCGCGTACGGTCCGGCGGCGGGAAGCGCGCGCGTCACCGACGCCGCCAGGTCGGCGAGCGTACCGGCGGGGTCGACCGTGAACCCGACCACGTCGTCCGCCCCGTCGCCGACGACGCGGAAGGCCACGTCGTGCCGGCCCGTGTGGTGGTAGAGCAGCGCACCCCAGGCCGCCAACACCTCCGGCACCCCAACACCGGGCGGACACGCGACAGGAAACCCCGGCGCGCCCCCGCCACCCACGCACTCGGCGCCGACCGGCTCCGTGCCCGCGAGCTCTGGGCTCGCGGGTTGCGCGTCGGCGAGCCAGGCGAGCAGTCCGGCGTTCTCAGTCATGGCCGAGCACCCGCGCGAGACCGCGTACCGTCGGATGGAGATACAGCTCCCGCAGCGGCAGCGCGGGCAGGCCCCGTTCCCGCATGGCCGCCGCCAGCCGGATCGCCAGGAGCGAGTTGCCGCCGAGCTCGAAGAAGTTGTCGTCGGGCCCCACCGGCACGTCGAGCACCGACTCCCAGACCGCGGCGAGCGTCCGGGTGGAATCCTCCGCAGGGGCGGGCGGGGGA
>NZ_SMKO01000331.1 GCF_004348685.1 Nonomuraea deserti
ACGGGGGCGGTGGGGGCGGTACGGTCGGATGGTGAGCACAGAGGCGTTTTCCACGGCTGTCGGCCAGGCGCGTGACCTGCTCAGGTGGCGTTCGCCGTTGCGGACAGAGCTCTGGGCGGCCAGGATCACGGCCGGTTTGGAGCCGGCGCAGGTGCGACCGTTCCTGGGCGAGCTGGCGGCGGACGGCGGTCCTGAGGCGCGGCTCACGCTGGTCGCTCTGGCGGCGGTCGACGCGGGCCGCTCGTCGCCTCTCCGCGACGCTTCCGATTCGCCGGACGTGGCCGCCGCCATGGTGGGCGACGTCGAGGCGACGACGGTGGCGGGAGCCGAGGTGTACGCCGAGGCCGCCCGCGGGCTGGCCGGGACGCTCGCCGGGTGGGTGCGCCGGATGGGGCGGGTGACGTGCGAGGGCGCCTGGTACGGCAAGGCCGACCCGTACGGCGAGCAGGTGCTGGCCGTGCTCTCCTTCCGCTACGAGAACGGCAAGGAGCCGCACGTCCTGGTCGTCGGCATCGACCAGCCCCATGGCGGGCTGGCGGTCGACGCGCTGGTCGAGGAGGTGAAGTTCCTCGACGATCTGGGGCTGGCGGCGGCCGAGCCCGGGACGGTGGCCGGGCGGATCCTGGACGCGTTCGAGCTGGGTGACCGGATCATGGGGGCGGAGGTCGCGGACACGCTGGCGGGCGTGCGGCCGCTGGCGATCACCCGGGCCCGGAGCGTCCCGGGGCTGGTGCGCGGCGCGTCCGACGACACCGTGGCCCGGTTCCGGGATCTGCCGGAGGTGCCGGGGGCGCGGGAGGCGTTCGAGAAGCTGGCCGAGTTCGTCGGGGACCGGCCGCTGTGGTGGAGCCCGCAGCGGGTCTCGGCGTTCCTGACGTCGTGGTTGCCCCGCGAGGCGATCCTTTCGGAGGCCGCCGTCGCGGCGATGCCGGAGGTGGTCAGGGCGTGGAGTCGTTTCAGCGGCGATCATCCCGCGGTGCTGCGCCAGATCGACGAGGACGCGCCGCGCCTGCCCGCGCTCATGGCGGACGACTCCCTGGCCGGACTGGGCAAACGCATCGCCCAGAACCGCCTCTGACCACTGGCCGGCCGCACCGACGCGGTTACGACCCGCAGCCGGCTCGATCCCATGGATGTCCCACCAGAGGTGGTCGCGGGCGACGGCTGCGACCTCAGACGGGCCGGCGTACACCTGCCACCGGATGGCGGCGGCTAGAAGGCGTAGCGGATGCGGCAGTAAGGGACTTTTGCGGTGATCAGGTCGGTGAGGGCGGCCACGTAGCGTCCCTTGTGGCCGGTGCGGTAGCGGACGTTGTAGCCGCCCGTCTGCGACCGCTTGGCCTGCTGTACGTCCGGCCGCCACAGCACCTCCTCCGCCTGGGGATGCCAGCCCAGGTTGACCTCGTGGAGGCGTTCGTTGTGGGTGAGGAACACGATCTCGGCGGCGAGCTGCCGGCGAGCCTCGGCGTTCAGGGCGTCGTCGAGTTGTTCCAGCAGTTCGGCCCAGCTCTCCAGCCAGCCGTCGCGGACCACGACCGGGCTGAGGTTGACGTGCACTTCGTACCCGGCGGCGACGAAGTCGTTGATCGCCGCGATCCTTTCGGTGATGGGCGAGGTGCGGATGTCGAGGAGCTTGGAGTCGGCGGCGGGCATGAGGCTGAAGCGGATCCTGGTGCTCGACCGAGGGTCCCAGTCGAGCAGGTCGCGGTTGACGTACTTGGTGGCGAAGCTGGCCTTGGCACCGGGGAGGTCGCGGAACGTCTCCACCAGGTCGCGGACGTTCCGGGAGATCGTGGCGTCGACGGAGCAGTCGGAGTTCTCGCCGATGTCGTAGACCCAGTCGTGGGGGTCGACCTGGTTCGGCTCGGATTTGACGCCCTGCCGGGCGGCGTGACGCCGGATGTAGGCGACGATCTTGTCGATGTTGGCGAAGACGGTGATCGGGTTGCTGTAACCCTTGCGGCGCGGCACGTAGCAGTAGGCGCAGGCCATCGCGCAGCCGTTGGCCGTGGAAGGGGCGATGAAGTCGGCGGAGCGGCCGTTGGGGCGGGCCGTCAGCGACTTCTTCACCCCGAGCACCAGCGCCTCGGTCTTGATGCGCACCCATCGGGCCACGTTGCGCTCGTCGCCGTAGAGCTCGGGGATGCGGTGGTGGCCGGCGATCTCGATGAGTTCGGCGTCGGGATAGCGGGCGAGGATCTCCTGGCCGCGGGGCAGCTCGGTGGCCGCGGGCTCGAGGTAGATGCGCCGGATGTCCAGCAGGTTGTCACGTGTGGTGATGCTCATGTCACTCCTCCTGCCAGACTACCCGGGCTGGTCCACTGGGCAGGCATACGCGGTTCTGGAGGCGAGCTGCCAGGTCCGTACGGCGGCCCCGCACCGGCGGCAGCGTTCGCGCTTGTAGACCCAGCGCTCGTCCGGGGCGTCCGGGTCGCTGATGACCTGCCCGGCGTCCCGCCCGAGCGGCATGTACGCGGTCGCCGTCTCCCACAGGCGGGCGGCGGCGTCGGGGCCGATGCCGCGCGCCGCCGGGTGCAGGCCCGTCAGGAACAGCAGCTCCGCCCGCCACGCGTTGCCGATGCCCGCCCACACGCCCTGGTCGAGCACGGCGGCGCCGACCGGGCCGCGAAAGGCGGTGAGCCGTTCGACCGCTTCGGAGCGCGCGGCGTCCCGTCGGAGCGGGTCGGGGCCGAGCGAGGCGCGCAGGGCGGCGAGGGCCTGTGGGCCCAGTGGCTCGCACTGGATGGGGGCGATGAGGTCGTACGCCACCTCGTCCGTGGCCAGCCGGAGCCGGGTGCCGGGTTTCGGGGCGGCCGACGGGTCGGCGTGGCGCAGGAAGAGGCCGCGCATCCCCAGGTGCACGTGGATGGCTGGGGCGCCGTCGACGTGGTAGAGGAGGTGCTTGCCCACGGCCTCCACTCCCGTGACGGCCCGCCCGTCGTAGGGGCGGGGGTCGAAGCGGCCCTGGGGGCTCGCGGCGCGCACCACGCGGCCGGACAGCGCCGCGTGCTGCTCGTCGGCGTGGCGATGGATGAGATGGCCTTCGGGCATACCTCCGAACTACCCGCTGAGCTGGGCCGAAGCGCTGGACAGCAGCATGTCGAGCGCCGTCGGGTACGCGCTGTCGTTCATGCGGGCGACCAGGAGCGGCGCGGTGGCGGCGATGTTGGGGTGGGTGGCGGCGGGCAGCCGCGCGTACGTGTCGTGCCACACTTCCTCGTCGGCCTCCCGTGCCGCCTTGGGGAGGGCCAGGGTGGCGGCGTCGAGGATGGCGAAGGCCAGGCTCTGGTCGATGAACGCGTGGTAGATCCGGACCGCGTCGCCGTCGGGGAAGCCGGCGCCGCGCAGGATGCCGAGGATCGTCTCGTCGCCTGCCACCTCGTTCGGCCGGCCGGTGACGCGGCTGGCGGTCAGCACGGCGGCCTGCGGGTGGGCGAGGTAGGCGTGGTGGATGCGCAGGCCGAGGTCGCGCAGGTCGCCCCGCCAGTCGCCGGTGGCCGCCCAGCCGGCCATGGCGTGGCCGTACAGCTCGTCGGCGATCGCGAGGACCAGGTCGTCCATGCCGCGGAAGTACCGGTAGACGGCGCTGGCGTCGGCCCCGAGCGCGAGGCCGAGCCGGCGGGCGGTGAGGCCGGCCGCGCCGTGCTCGCGCAACATGCGCAGCGCGGTCTCGACGATGAGCCGGTGGGTCAGGATCTGCCCGTGCTTGGTGGGGCGCCGCCGCCTGCGCGACGCCTCGTCGACCACCCGTTCGGTCAAGGTACGCCCCTTATGTCAACGCCATTGACGTTGATGAGCCTACCGGCATTGGATATATGACACACCCGTCAAATCCACCAAAAGGGGATCTATCGTCATGCGCATCCTTCTCGTGGGATCCGGCGGCGTGGGCACCGCCGTCACCAGGATCGCGGCGCGCCGCCCGTTCTTCGAGCACATGGTCGTCGCCGACCACGACCTCCCCCGCGCCGAGACGGCCATCGCCGCGCTGGGCGAGGAGGCGGGCAGGTTCACCCCGGCCAGGGTCGACGCCGGCGACACCGCCGCCGTGACCGCGCTGCTCGCGGGGCACCGCTGCGACGTCCTGCTGAACGCCACCGACCCCCGTTTCGTGCTGCCGCTGTTCGAGGCGGCGCTCGCGGCCGGAGCGGACTATCTCGACATGGCGATGTCGATGTCGCGGCCGCACCCCGACCGGCCGTACGAGGAGGTGGGGGTGAAGCTGGGCGACGAGCAGTTCGCCCGCGCGGACGCGTGGACCGCGTCCGGGCGGCTCGCGCTGGTCGGCATGGGCGTGGAGCCGGGCCTCGCCGACGTCTTCGCCAGGTACGCCGCCGACGAGCTCTTCGACGAGATCGAGGAGATCGGCGTCAGGGACGGCGGCGACCTGACCGTCGAGGGCTATGCGTTCGCGCCGTCGTTCTCCATCTGGACCACCATCGAGGAATGCCTCAACCCGCCGGTCGTCTACGAGAAGAGCCGCGGCTGGCACACCACGGAGCCGTTCAGCGAGCCGGAGGTCTTCGACTTCCCCGAGGGCATCGGCCCGGTGGAGTGCGTGAACGTCGAGCACGAGGAGGTCGTGCTGGTCCCCCGCTGGGTGGACGCCGGCCGGGTCACCTTCAAGTACGGCCTCGGCCAGGACTTCATCGACAAGCTCAAGACCCTGCACACGCTCGGCCTGGCCGGCACCGAGCCGGTCGAGGTCAGGTCCGGCCGGGGCACCGCCCTGGTGGCCCCGCGCGACGTGGTCGCCGCCGTGCTGCCGGACCCTGCGGGGCTCGGCGACCGCATGCGCGGCAAGACCTGCGCCGGCACCTGGGTGAAGGGTGTCAAGGACGGGCGGCCGCGCGAGGTGTACCTGTACCACGTGGTGGACAACGCGTGGTCGATGCGCGAGTACGGCTCCCAGGCCGTGGTCTGGCAGACCGCCGTCAATCCCGTCGTCGCCCTCGAACTGCTGGCCGGCGGGGTCTGGAAGGGCACGGGCGTGCTGGGGCCCGAGGCGTTCGAGCCGCGCCCGTTCCTGGACCTGCTGGTGGCCTACGGCTCACCGTGGGGCCTGCGCGAGCAGTGAGGGGGCCGGAGGGAGCCGTCGGGAGCGGGCGCAGGATCATTGAGGTGCGACGACCCGCACACCGGAGGTTGACCCCTTGAGCATCGCCGACGATCCCGACCGCGCACCCGCCCGTTCCCACCTGTACGCCATGGGCCTGTCGGACGAGGAGATGCGCCGCCCCGTGGTGGGCATCGCCTCCACCTGGACCGGCACCATGCCCTGCAACCTGACCCACCGCGAACTGGCCGCGCACGTGGCCG
>NZ_SMKO01000332.1 GCF_004348685.1 Nonomuraea deserti
CGTTCACCCCGCCCGCCCTCACCACCGGCACCGTCACGCGCGTCGAGAGCGGCAAGCTCCTCGAATACGACACCCCCGGCGGCCACGTGCGGTGGGAACTGGCCGCGGGCACCGGCCACGGCGCCCGCCTCATCATCACCCACACCGGCGACCCTTCCGCGCGCGACGCCTGGCGCGTCCACGTCGAAAAATTCGCCTCCGCCCTCGTGGATTAAGGGTTTTCAGATCTGGGAGAAGAGTTCACCGACCCAGCTCCTTTACAATGTAGATCATCAAGTGCGGAGATTCAGGGCCGCGGCCGCCACCGTCCGCGCCCGGCCCGGGGCCACCAGCAGATCCGTCGAATCCGACAACTGATCCACGCACCCCACCACCGGCAACCCCTTGATCACCGGGTCCGTCACCGACGCCATCAGCTCATCGGCGAACCGGTCCCCGTCGATCACCTGGAACGGCCGGTCGTAGAACCCGCGCACCCCCTCATCCAGCCATCCGGCCAGCCGCGTCCGGTTCTGCAGCGCCGCCACCCGCGCGTACGCCGCCGCCAGCGCCGCCTCGCGCTCACGCCACGACCGGGCCGCCAGCGCCGCCCCCAGCGACTCCCCCAGCTCGGTCGAGCCCGGCATGCGCGCCAGCGCGCTGCCGAGCCACTTGGCGTACGGCGGGTAGCGCCGCCGCAGCAGCAGCGCCAGCCGCATCACCTCCCGCGCCAGCCGCGCTCCCACCACGGCCGAGCCCAGTTCGTCGCCCACCTCGCCGCACCTGCCGGGAAACGGCTCCTCCTGCGCGATCCGCCGCCACTGGCACGCCAGCACGTAGCGCCACACGTCATCGGGATACCAGCTCAGCGCCGCCCTGGCCGTCTCCAGCCCGCCCAGCCCGTCGTGGAAGACCTCGCCGCACGTCACCTCCGCCAGGCTCTGCCACGGCGCCGACAGCCAGTCCAGCAGCGACACCCCCTGCCTCGGGTCGAACCCCAGCCGCCCGGCCAGCCACTCTCCCGGCTCCGTCACCGTCACCCCGCAGCGCACCTGCCCGTGATAGGCGAACACCGTCGGGAACCCGCCGAACCGGTCCGGCAGGCCCGCCTCCACCGCCGCCCGCACCCCGGCCACCTCCTCGCCGGGCACGAACAGCAGCACCCGCGGCCCCCAGTCGTGGTCGGTGGAGCGGGCGGTGTCGAACTCCAGCACCTCCGAACCCGGCCCGATCAACGCGGCGCTGTGCGTGACCCCGGGGATCAGCGGCGCCACCACCTCGCGATAGAAAGCCCGCGACAACTCAATACCAGGTACAAAATCGGACATCACGCCGTCCACTGTGCACCAGTGCCGCCGGAACCTCACCCCAATTTCCGCGCCGCCACCGGCACGGGTCACCGGCCGCCGAACAAGGGAGTGTGCGGAAGACGACCACGAACGGGTCTTCGCACGGTTCGTCCGGCTGCATGCCGCGCGCGGCCGGGATCGGCGCGCGGCCTGGCGTTCGCCCGACCTCGCGCCGGCTCATCGCTCACACGGCGATATCGGTCTGACCGATGAGGCGTTCGGCGCGCAGACGGCACAACAGTTCGGCCGGGCCCAGGTTGCGCCGGCCGTAATCAGCAGCGCGGCCGGGCGGGACGTAGCGTTCGGCGAGCCTGGTGGTCCAGGCCAGAAGGTCGTCGGGAGCCTCCTCGAACCGGACCGGGCCACGGGCGGTGACGAAGGCGTAGGGATATTCCTGCAGGTCGACGGCGAGCGCGGCCCGGGGATTGGCGCGCAGGTGGCGGCCTTTGAGGGTGTCGCGGCCGGTGGTGAAGACCAGGTCGTCGCCGTCGACGACGAACCAGATGGGGGCGACGTGGGGCGCGCCGTCCGGTGAGGCGGTGGCGAGTTTGCCCGTACGGGTGCCGGCGGCGAGGAACTCGATCGCCTGCTGTCGTGTCATGACCTCCATACCGTCATCTTTCCCCAGCTCAGATGGGGTGCGGCGGAGGCCGGGCGGCGTGTCGGCATGGCACACTCTCCAGGAACGGCCCGCCGCTCCCTGCCGGTGAGCCTCCATCGTCGCCTCGGCGCTGCGAAGCCACCCGGGAACCAGGCGGCGGACGGCCCTAGCCACAGGACATGGGCCCAGAAGCCGGTCACAGCGCAGAAAGGTCCCCAGCGGAGGAGTCCGCGCCGGATCAGCCGCTCCATGAGGCTGGGGACGCCGCCGAGCGGCCGTGGCGGGTGGACAAGCGGCGCATGGCGCTGCTGCGTGATCGGCACCTGCTGCTCCCACGCCCACGAGGTCGAGGCCCGCAGCATGCTCGCCTGCTGCGTGGGCGATCGGCGAGCACTTCCTGGCGGCCGCGACGGGTCAGCCCACCGCCCGGGACGCCGCCACCCGCCGCCTCCGGTAGCCGAGCCGCTCGTACACCCGGATGGCCGCCGGATTGTCGTCGTCGACCATGAGCGCCGCCCGCCCGTAGACCGCCACCAGCTCCCGCGACACCCACCGGCACACCCGGCCGGCCAGTCCTCTGCCGCGATGACGGGCCCGCGTCGCCACCCCGGCCAGCAATCCCACCGTGGGCGCCGACCAGGCGTCGGCCGCCACAGCCGCCAGTTCCCCGCCGACCCGTACGCCCGCCCAGCGCCGCACCCCCGCCAGGCCGGGCACCGCGTACGAGGAGGGGGCCTCGGCCGCCAGCAGCGCCGCGACCCGCGCGCTCTCACCTTCATCCAGCCAGCCGACCACGCCCACCTCGCCCGCAACGTCGCCCTCGACGTCATCCTCGGCCTCGCCCGAACAACCCACGCCTGCCCCGCCTGCCACACCGACACCGCCGACACCGCCGACACCGCCGACACCGCCGACAGGGCCGACAGGGCCGACCATGTCGACCTCGCCGCCCGTGCTGAGCGCCGCGAGCGTGCCGGGAAGGACGGGCGTGCCCGGAAAGACGATGGTGTCCGCCGGATCGTCGGGCGTGCTGCCGGGATCGGACGGGTCGAAGGCGTCGGTGTCCAGGCTCATCCACGAGAACCGCCCGGCCACCTCCAGCCCTTCCAGCCTGGCCGTCACCTCCCGTATCAGCGCCGCCTCACCCAGCGGCCGGTACGAGGGGCCCAGCTCTGCCAGCGCATGGCGTACCAGCTCGGCGGCGTGCACCGCACCGCCCCGCACCGCGAGCCGGTCCCGCCGCGACACCTGCGGGCAGGCCGCCACCACCGCCTCGCCCAGCGCCCACGCCCGCGCGCCGTGACGGAGCCCCTGCGCCGCCCACACCACCAGGTCGTCGTCCCCGCAGGCCGCCCGCACGTCGGCCGCGCAGCGGAGCTCGCGGATCACAGGATGGCGCCGGGGCGGTACGCGGCCGCCTCCGGATGCTCCGCCACGACCTCGTCCACCTGCCGCACGACCGCCGTCACCTGGTCGCCGGCCGCGCCCGTGAACGACACCCGGTCGGCCAGCAGCTCTTCCAGCGCGGGGCGGCCGAGCGGGAACCGTTCGTCGGCGGCCAGCCGGTCGAGCAGGTCGTTGGCCGCTCCGTGCGAGCGCATCTCCAGCGCCGCCGCCACGGCGTGCTCCTTGATCAGCTCGTGCGCCTGCTCGCGCCCCACCCCGGCGCGCACCGCCGCCATCAGCATCTTCGTCGTCGCCAGGAACGGCAGGTAGCGGTCGAGCTCGGCCGAGATCACCGCGGGGAACGCCCCGAACTCGTCCAGCACCGTCAGCATCGTCTCCACCAGCCCGTCGAAGGCGAAGAACGCGTCCGGCAACGCCACGCGGCGCACCACCGAACAGGACACGTCGCCCTCGTTCCACTGGTCACCCGCCAGCTCCCCCACCATGGAGGCGTAGCCGCGCAGCACGACCGTCAGGCCGTTGACGCGCTCGCAGGAGCGGGTGTTCATCTTGTGCGGCATCGCCGACGAGCCGACCTGGCCCTCCTTGAACCCCTCGGTGACCAGCTCGTGCCCGGCCATCAGCCGGATCGTCCTGGCCAGCGAGGACGGCGACGCCGCCAGCTGCACCAGCGCGGTGACCACCTCGTAGTCGAGCGAGCGCGGGTAGACCTGGCCCACGCTGGTGAACCGGTGCGCGAACCCCAGATGCGCGGCCACCCGCTCCTCCAGCCCGGCGAGCTTGCCGCGGTCGCCGCCCAGCAGGTCGAGCATGTCCTGGGCGGTGCCCACTGGGCCCTTGATGCCGCGCAGCGGGTAGCGGCCGATCAGCTCCTCCAGCCGCCCGTAGGCCACGAGCAGCTCGTCGGCCGCCGTCGCGAAGCGCTTGCCCAGGGTGGTGGCCTGGGCGGCCACGTTGTGCGAGCGGCCGGCGACCACCGTGGCCTGGTGCACCGCGGCCAGGCGGGCCAGGCGGGCCAGCAGCGCCACCGTGCGGTCGCGTACCAGCAGGAGGCTGTCGCGCACCTGCAGCTGCTCGACGTTCTCCGTCAGGTCGCGCGAGGTCATGCCCTTGTGCACCTGCTCGTGCCCGGCCAGCGCGTTGAACTCCTCGATGCGCGCCTTGACGTCGTGCCGGGTCACCCGCTCGCGCGCCGCGATCGAGGCCAGATCGACCTGGTCGACCACCTTGTCGTAGTCGGCGATGGCCTCCTCGGGCACCATCACGCCCAGCTCGGCCTGCGCGCGCAGCACCGCGAGCCACAACCGCCGCTCAGCGACGATCTTGTATTCGGCGGACCACAGGCGGGCCAGCTCGGGCGAGGCATACCGAGCGGCCAGGACATCGGGGATACGCGGCTTGGCAGTCACGTTCGACAAGTGTATTCACACGCCCGCCCCCGCCGGGCGCGCAGGGGGCACCGTGCCCGCCACGAACCACCCATGGGGCGGCCGGCCGCCCGGCGTCACAAGCGCTTACCGGTCAGCTCGGCCAGGCGCCGCTCCACGACCGCCAGTCGATCGGCCAGCGAACGGCTGTGCAGCAGCTCGGCGACCCAGTCGCCTCGTCGTCGTCCAGCTCCACCACATGCGACGCCGTGTCGGCGTCGGCCCGGTCGTAGAACATCAGGGCGCGCCGCCCGTCGTCGAAGACCATGACGCCGACGTGATCTCCTCGCCTCGTGTCGTAGTGGTGGACGGTGCCGCTGCCGGGGACGGTGGCGTGAGTGATGTCCACTGCGCGGGTTCTCCTCTCGTGTCGGCCGCTCGGCCAGGGCCGGTGCCAGGGTCGGGGTCGGGGTCGGGG
>NZ_SMKO01000333.1 GCF_004348685.1 Nonomuraea deserti
CTCGATCTGCTTCGCCAGCCACTGCGCGGGCGTCACACTGTTGTCTGCGGCCATCGCCTGGATCTCCTTCGAATCTTGATCTTTGCTACTCGAAGGATCACGCGATGGCCGTCTTCATTTCACGACGCCACGCCTGTGACCAGGCCAAACTCGTACACCACTCCTGTGGACGCAACCCAGCGAGCCGGCGCCTCGGACCCTCAAACGTGACGGTCAGTTCCGCGTAATCGCTGTCCGGTTGCTCAAGGGTTGCTCTTCGGCATCCGATACAGATCCGGACAGTGCAAGATCGAGATCCCGATCCGCAGGCGCGCCAACTTCCCAATGACCGTCGCTCGAATCCTGCTGGCCGCCATGGCCGTTCGCTCGCCGGATCGAAGCAGACAACCGCTGGTCGAGGGCGGGAGTGTGCACCGGATACGGATGCTTTGTCCGGTGATGATGATTGAACCTTTGCTTCGCCTGCGGTCCGAATCCGGGCTTGATCGCAGGTATTTATAAGGGTGACAGGGATCAGGTGGTCCGGGTAATCGGGCCACACCGACATGACTTCACCGCACGACACCGCAACACCACCGAACCACATCATCCGCCGTACCACGCGAACCGCAGACCATAACGTTCAGCACGACCGACGGCGCTCATCCGGCGATCGAAGCGCCTCATCGGGCCAGCAGCGTCTGCGCGGTCATTCCAGGTCGGCGCCCTGGAACGGGTTCTCATCTCGCTCGTACGCATGGGGGCGTTCCTGCAGCGAAAGCCGTCCTTGCTCTGTGGCGACTCGAAGCGTAGAGCGCTGAGTCGGCGGCGACGCCGTGCGGAGACCGCCGGCGACCCCGGCCCGGCGTTGACCGTCGGATTCGGCCTTGACCATCGCCGTCCAGGTGGGCGTCGATACGCCCTGTCCGGCACGGCCATCGATGCGGCGGGGTGACGACCACGGGCGTGCTCGCCCGATCACGCCACCGCATCGGCCGCGCTAGACGGGCACACGGCGATCCCGGCGCTCCACGCCGCATAGACGGCGGCACGGGCGACAGGACCGCCGTGCACCCGTAGCCAACGACCACCGGGGCCATGGCTGAACGGGATAGCGCGGATGCGCGTCTGGGACGTGACTACCGAAGGCACGCCTTTGATCGGGGCGATCAGTCCCTTCACCGGCCGCTTCCAGGGCTGAGCGTCACCCCGCCCCTGCTCACCACCACACCGGCCCCGACCAACAGCACCGAAAAGAAAGGGGACAGGCACCACCATGGCCGAGGGACGCACCTTCAAACGCTGCTCCTGCCGCGACGCCGACGGCAAGGTACTCGGGCAGAAATGCCCCAAGCTGCGCCGCTCCGACGGCGGCTGGAGCTACCGGCACGGCATCTGGAACTACCAGATCGAACTCCCGCCAGGACCTGGCGGTAAGCGGCGCGGGCCGCTGCGCCGCGGCGGCTTCGCCACCCAGGACGCCGCCAAGGACGAACTCAGCCGCGTGCGTGACCTGCTCGCGCTGGCCGACCCGCGCGAGCCAGCCACCCGTACCCAGATCGCCGACCTGATCAAACGAACCCTGGCCGAGACCGAGACCCTCCCGGACGCGGAGACGGTCCGCCGAAAGATCAAGACCGGGCAGCATCTCACCCAGGAGATCAACGTCGAGCAGTGGCTGGCCGAGTTCCTCAACCGCAAGCGGAAGATCGAGGAGACCACCCGCCGCTCCTACGAGGGCCACATCCGCCTCTACCTCGCGCCTTATCTGGGGCGGCTGCGACTGGATCAGCTCAAAGTCAGCGACATCGCGTTGATGTTCGAGCAGATCGAGGAGTTCAACGACACCATCGCCGAACGCCGCGCCCACCCCGACCCAGCGGTGCGCCAGAGCGTCAAATACCGGCGGCCGATCAGCATCGCCACCATGCACCGCATCCGCGCCACCCTGCGGCACGCGCTCAACATGGCCATGCGCCAGGACCGGCTCATCGACTTCAACCCTGCCGCTGTCTTGGAGATGGCCGCCTACACCCGGCCCAAGGCGTTGGTGTGGACCGACGACCGAGTCCGCGCCTGGCAGACCGACTACCGCAGCTACCGGGAGAGGGAGAAGCAGCGCCGGGGCGGGCGGCGGGTCGACCCGATCGACGCCTACACCAGCGTGCCCCGCCCTTCCCCGGTGATGGTCTGGACACCCGCGCAAACCCGCCGGTTCCTCGAAGAAGCACGACGCCACCGCCTGTTCGCCCTCTACCAGCTGATCGCACTGCGCGGGCTGCGCCGGGGCGAGGCCTGCGGGCTGCGCTGGAGGGAGATTGACCTCGACGGCCACACCCTGACCGTCAACTGGCAACTCGTGCAACTGGCCTGGGACGTTCACGAAGGCACCCCGAAAACCGACGCCTCGATCCGCACCATCGCCCTGGACACCGACACCGCCCAGGTGATGCGCGCCCACCGGCAGCAGCAACTCCAGGAACGCCTGGCCATGGGCGAGGCGTGGACGCACACCGGGTTCGTGTTCACTCAACCGGACGGCAACCGGCTCCATCCCCAGCACGTCTCCGACCAGTTTCTCTGGCTGGCCTACCTCGCGGGACTGCCACCCATCCGGCTCCACGACCTCCGCCACGGGGCAGCCTCGCTCATGCTGGCGGCCGGGGTAGAGATGAAGGTTGTACAGGAAACCCTGGGCCACACCTCCAGTGCGTTCACCGCCGACACCTACACCTCCGTCTACCCGCAAGTCGCCACGGCCGCCGCCGAGAAGACTGCGGCCCTGCTGTTCGGCAAGGAAGACCAGACCGCACCCGGGCAACTCATCTCGCTGAGGAGCTGAACAGTCGGATTAAGCATCCGGCCCCGCATTCGCCGCCTGCTCGCGGCGAGGCGGGGCCGCTGCTCTTCACCGAGTGGGAGGATGGTAAATGGATCATGGTGTGTGCGCAGTTGGTGCGGGCGAGCACGGATGGAGCACGCAAGCGCTAGACGAAAATTCTAGAACGCATCCGATCCCGCATAACCCCAGGTCAGACCATGATCAAAGCGCGCCCTGCAGGATTCGAACCTGCGACCGTCGGATTAGAAGTCCGGTGCTCTATCCAGCTGAGCTAAGGGCGCTCCCGCCTTATTGTGCATGATCCGGCGACATGTCATGCACAGGTTTTCCCCGTGTCAGTCTGTCAACCCGATCACACCTCACATGAACAGGGTCCCCGCAACCGTAGCCGCCAGGATCCGGCCGGTGGCCGTTCTGGTCGTGCGGGCCTCAGGGAGGATATCGGACGTGGCGAGGTGGAGAGGAAAGCCGGTGGCACCCACTCCGGACGGGTACGGTAGCGAACTGCCGTGATCTTGCTGGCGGAACCGGCGAAAAGATCGGGCGCGAGCGGGGTGGGAAGTCTAAGCTTCCGTGGCATGGTCGCGACGCTCCTGCATGAGATTCCCTTGCAGGGCGGGGATGTGACTGACGGGGTGGTGCGCGTCGGTGACACCGTGCGCAGACCGGCCAGTACGTCCACGCCCTCCGTGCACGCCCTGCTCAGGCACCTTGAGGCGGCGGGGTTCGAGGGTGCACCACGGGTGGTGGGGATGGACGAGTTCGGGCGCCAGGTCCTCACCTACGTGCCGGGCGCGACCGGGCTCCGGTTGGAGAGCGCTAGTGATGAGGCGCTGGCCGGTCTCGCGGTGTTGGTGCGGGAGTTCCACGATGCGACCGCGGGGTTTCCGTTGACGCTGGACGGCTGGGAGGGGGGATCGAATGACGATAAAGCGCCGGATGTCATCGGCCATTGTGACTTGACGATGGATAACGTGATTTTTCGGGCGGGACGGCCGTACGCGTTGATCGACTTCGATCTGGCCCGGCCGACCACGCGGCTCTTCGACATCGTCACCACCCTCCGCCACTGGGCCCCGATCGCCGACCCCGTCGACCGCCCTCCGCTCCTCCGCACCCTCGACGTGGGCGAGCGCCTGCGCCTGTTCTGCGACGCGTACGGTGTCCTGCCCCGTGACCGGCGCCGCCTCCTCGAGCTGGCCAGGCTGCGCTTCCACCGCTCCTACACCGTCATGCGCACCCGCGCCTCGGCCGGCGGCAACTGGGCGAAGATGTGGGCGAACGGCGCCGGCGAGCGCATCCGCCGTGCCGCCGCATGGCTGGACGTGCACGAAGATGAGCTCCATGCCCACCTCGTCTGACCCTCTCGGCCTCGCTCTCGGCGTGGCGCTCGACCGGCTCGTCGCCGACCCGCGTACTCCCGCCCATCCGGTGGCCCTTTTCGGGCGCGCCGCGGCGAGGCTGGAACGTTCGCTGTACAAAGACGCGCGGTCGCGCGGGGTCCTGCACGTCGCCGTGTGCGTCGGCGGCGCGACCGCGCTCGGCGTGCTGGCCCAGCGCGTCCCCGGCCGGCCCGCGCGTACGATCGTGACCGCCGTCGCCACCTGGGCCGTGCTGGGAGGCACCACGCTGGCCCGTGAGGGCGCCTACATGGCCGCCGCCCTGGAACACGACGACCTCCGACGCGCCAGGACCCGCCTCCCCCACCTGTGCGGCCGCGACCCTTCCCGGCTGGAGGCCAAGGAGCTGGCGCGGGCCACGGTCGAGTCGCTGGCCGAGAACACCTCCGACGCCGTCGTGGCCCCGCTGTTCTGGGGCGCGGTGGCGGGCGTGCCGGGGCTGCTGGCGTACCGGGCCGTCAACACGCTGGACGCCATGGTCGGCCACCGCTCCCCGCGTTACGAGCGGTTCGGCTGGGCCGCGGCGAGGCTCGACGACGTGGCGAACTACGTGCCCGCGCGGCTGACCGGCCTGATCGCGGTCCTGACCGGGCCGGACCCGCGCGGCGCGCTGGCCGCGCTCAGGAGGGACGGCCACCGGCACCCCAGCCCGAACGCCGGCCGCTGCGAAGCCGCGTTCGCCGGCGCGCTGGGCGTCACGCTGGGCGGCACCAACGTCTACCAGGGCAGGATCGAACACCGCCACCTGTGCGGCCGCGACCCTTCCCGGCTGGAGGCCAAGGAGCTGGCGCGGGCCACGGTCGAGTCGCTGGCCGAGAACACCTCCGACGCCGTCGTGGCCCCGCTGTTCTGGGGCGCGGTGGCG
>NZ_SMKO01000334.1:0-2500 GCF_004348685.1 Nonomuraea deserti
GAAAGTATGCTTTGTGGTCAAGTCCTCGGCCTATTAGTACCGGTCAGCTCCACACGTTACCGTGCTTCCACACCCGGCCTATCAACCCGGTCGTCTACCGGGAGCCTTACCCCCTCACAGGGTGGGAGACCTCATCTCAAGGCGAGCTTCCCGCTTAGATGCTTTCAGCGGTTATCCCTTCCGAACGTAGCCAACCAGCCGTGCACCTGGCGGTACAACTGGCACACCAGAGGTTCGTCCGTCCCGGTCCTCTCGTACTAGGGACAGCTCCTTTCAAGTCTCCTGCGCGCGCAGCGGATAGGGACCGAACTGTCTCGCGACGTTCTAAACCCAGCTCGCGTACCGCTTTAATGGGCGAACAGCCCAACCCTTGGGACCTACTCCAGCCCCAGGATGCGACGAGCCGACATCGAGGTGCCAAACCATCCCGTCGATATGGACTCTTGGGGAAGATCAGCCTGTTATCCCCGGGGTACCTTTTAGCCGTTGAGCGACACCGCTTCCACACGCCGATGCCGGATCACTAGTCCCAGCTTTCGCTCCTGCTCGACCCGTCAGTCTCACAGTCAAGCTCCCTTGTGCACTTACACTCAACACCTGATTGCCAACCAGGCTGAGGGAACCTTTGGGCGCCTCCGTTACCCTTTAGGAGGCAACCGCCCCAGTTAAACTACCCACCAGACACTGTCCCCGATCCGGATCACGGACCAGAGTTAGACGTTCAAAACGACCAGAGTGGTATTTCACCAATGACTCCACCCGAACTAGCGTCCGAGCTTCCCAGTCTCCCACCTATCCTACACAAGACGCTCCAAACGCCAATGTCAAGCTGTAGTGAAGGTCCCGGGGTCTTTCCGTCCTGCTGCGCGTAACGAGCATCTTTACTCGTAGTGCAATTTCGCCGGGTCTGCGGTTGAGACAGCGGGGAAGTCGTTACGCCATTCGTGCAGGTCGGAACTTACCCGACAAGGAATTTCGCTACCTTAGGATGGTTATAGTTACCACCGCCGTTTACCGGCGCTTAAGTTCTCACCTTCGCCACACAAGTGCGGCTAAGCGGTCCCCTTAACGTTCCGGCACCGGGCAGGCGTCAGTCCGTATACATCGTCTTACGACTTCGCACGGACCTGTGTTTTTAGTAAACAGTCGCTTCCCCCTGGCCACTGCGACCCCCACCAGCTCCAAACGCAAGGTTTTTCACCAGCAGAGGTCCCCCTTCTCCCGAAGTTACGGGGGCAATTTGCCGAGTTCCTTAACCACAGTTCACCCGATCGCCTTAGTATTCTCTACCTGACCACCTGAGTCGGTTTAGGGTACGGGCCGCCACAACACTCACTAGAGGCTTTTCTCGGCAGCATAGGATCATCCACTTCACCACAATCGGCTCGGCATCACATCTCAGGATCAACGCACGGCGGATTTACCTACCGCACTCCCTACATGCTTACCCCAGGACAACCATCGCCTGGGCTGGACTACCTTCCTGCGTCACCCCATCGCTTACCTACTACTCGATCGGTCCGAGCGTTCAGCCTCACCCACACTCCGAAGAGCACAGGGACTTAAGGACTCTTAGCATCACAAGGTTCAGTATGGGCGCATTGAAGCGGGTACGGGAATATCAACCCGTTATCCATCGACTACGCCTGTCGGCCTCGCCTTAGGCCCCGACTTACCCTGGGCGGATTAACCTGGCCCAGGAACCCTTGGTCATCCGGCGCGAGGGTTTCTCACCCTCGATTCGCTACTCATGCCTGCATTCTCACTCGCACAGCCTCCACAACTAGATCACTCTGCTGCTTCGCCGGCTGCACGACGCTCCCCTACCCACCAACAAGCCCAAAGACTCATCAGTGCCACGACTTCGGCGATGTGCTTGAGCCCCGCTACATTGTCGGCGCGGAATCACTTGACCAGTGAGCTATTACGCACTCTTTCAAGGATGGCTGCTTCTAAGCCAACCTCCTGGTTGTCTCTGCGACTCCACATCCTTTCCCACTTAGCACACGCTTAGGGGCCTTAGTCGGTGATCTGGGCTGTTTCCCTCTCGACTACGAACCTTATCGCCCGCAGTCTCACTGCCACGCTCTCACTTACCGGCATTCGGAGTTTGGCTGACGTCAGTAACCTTGTCGGGCCCATCAGCCATCCAGTGCTCTACCTCCGGCAAGAAACACGCAACGCTGCACCTAAATGCATTTCGGGGAGAACCAGCTATCACGGAGTTTGATTGGCCTTTCACCCCTACACACAGATCATCCCCCAGGTTTTCAACCCTGGTGGGTTCGGTCCTCCACCCAGTCTTACCTGAGCTTCAACCTGCCCATGCGTAGATCACTCCGCTTCGGGTCTACAGCATGCGACTCAAACGCCCTCTTCAGACTCGCTTTCGCTACGGCTCCCCCACACGGGTTAACCTCGCCACACACCATAACTCGCAGGCTCATTCTTCAAAAGGCACGCAGTCACATCACACACAAGACAAAAGCCTCATGTAAGC
>NZ_SMKO01000335.1 GCF_004348685.1 Nonomuraea deserti
ACGGGGGCGGGGGTGGGAGCGGGGCGGCCGACGGTGGGCATGCCGAGCAGCACCCCCGGGCCCGTGGAAGGACCGGCCTGGCGGGACTCCCAGGCGTCGCCCGCCCGCGTCCGCCTGACCTCGTGTACGGGCCCGTCCGCCACCAGGTGGTGCGGGGCCGCGTACGTCACCTCGACCGTCACCATGTCACCCGGCCGGGGAGCTTCCGAGCCCGCGGCGAAGTGCACGAGCCGGTTGTCGGGTGCGCGGCCGGACAGCCGGCGGGTGGCGTCGTCCTTGCGCCCCTCGCCCTCGGCGACCAGCACCTCGAGCGTCCGCCCCACCTGCTTCTTGTTCTCCTCCCACGAGATCTCCTCCTGGAGGGCCACCAGCCGCTCGTAGCGCTCCTGGACGACCTCCTTGGGGATCTGGTCGTCCATGGTGGCCGCCGGCGTGCCGGGACGGATGGAGTATTGGAAGGTGAAGGCGTTGGCGAAGCGGCTCTGCCTCACGACGTCGAGCGTGGCCTGGAAGTCTTCCTCGGTCTCGCCGGGGAAGCCGACGATGATGTCGGTCGAGATGGCCGCGTCCGGCATGGCGGCGCGCACGCGTTCGATGATGCCGAGGTAGCGCTCGGCGCGGTAGGAGCGGCGCATCGCGCGCAGCACCCGGTCGGAGCCCGACTGCAGCGGCATGTGCAACTGGTGCATGACGTTGGGCGTCTCGGCCATGGCGGCGATCACGTCGTCGGTGAACGCGGCGGGGTGGGGCGAGGTGAAGCGGACCCGCTCCAGGCCCTCGATGGAGCCGCACGAGCGCAGCAGCTTGCCGAAGGCCAGCCGGTCGCCGAACTCCACGCCGTAGGTGTTGACGTTCTGGCCCAGCAGCGTGACCTCGAGGACGCCCTGCTGCACCAGCGTCTGGACCTCGGCCAGGACCTCGCCCGGCCGGCGGTCCTTCTCCTTGCCGCGCAGGGACGGGACGATGCAGAACGTGCAGGTGTTGTTGCAGCCGACCGAGACGGCGACCCAGGCGGCGTAGGCGGACTCGCGCTTGGTGGGCAGCGTCGAGGGGAAGACCTCGAGCGACTCCTTCAGCTCGACCTGCGCCTCGCCCTCGATGCGGGCGCGCTCCAGCAGCACGGGCAGCGAGCCGATGTTGTGGGTGCCGAAGACCACGTCGACCCATGGCGCCTTGCGGACGATCTCGCCCTGGTCCTTCTGGGCGAGGCAGCCGCCCACGGCGATCTGCATGCGCGGGTTGCTCACCTTGGCGGGCCGCAGGTGGCCGAGGTTGCCGTAAAGGCGGTTGTCGGCGTTTTCCCGCACGGCACACGTGTTGAACACGACCACGTCGGCGGTCTCGCCGTCGGGGGCGGGCACGTAGCCGGCATCCTCCAGCAGGCCGGAGAGCCGTTCGGAGTCGTGGACGTTCATCTGGCACCCATATGTGCGCACTTCGTAGGTGCGGGCGCTCTCCTGGGTCACAGTCATGGCGCTTTCCAGCGTAGTCGTTGTCAGGCTTGAGACGGCCCGTACCGATCTAAAAGACCAGCTTGACGGCACGCTGTGATCGGATCGGTACCACCCGGTTAGTGACCAGCGTCTTAATGCCCTCTACCGTTTTGGTCCATGACGGAGAACGGCGACGGCGCTCCACTGGTTCGGTTGGAGAACGTCAACAAGCACTTCGGGACGCTGCATGTCCTGAAGAACATCAACTTGACCGTCTCTCGTGGCGAGGTTCTGGTCGTCATCGGCCCGTCGGGCGGCGGGAAGTCCACGCTCTGCCGCGCGATCAACCGGCTGGAGACGATCAGTGACGGGCAGATCATATTCGACGGCCAGGTGCTGCCCGAGGAGGGCAAGGCGCTGGCGAGGCTGCGTTCCGACGTCGGCATGGTCTTCCAGTCGTTCAATCTGTTCGCTCACAAGACCATCCGGGAGAACGTCACGCTCGGCCCGATCAAGGTGCGCGGCATCGCGCGCGACACGGCCAACAAGCGTGCGATGGAGCTTCTCGACCGGGTAGGCATCGCAGCACAGGCGGACAAATATCCAGCCCAGCTGTCGGGTGGCCAGCAGCAGCGGGTCGCCATCGCCAGGGCGCTGGCCATGGACCCGAAGATGATCCTGTTCGACGAGCCGACCTCGGCACTGGACCCCGAGATGGTGCAGGAAGTGCTCGATGTCATGGTCGGGCTGGCCCGCGACGGGATGACCATGGTGGTCGTCACGCACGAGATGGGTTTCGCCCGCCGCGCCGCCAACCGCGTGGTGTTCATGGCAGACGGGCAGATCGTCGAGGAGAACACCCCCGACGAGTTCTTCACCAACGCGCAGACCGACCGGGCGCGCGACTTCCTTTCGAAGATCCTCACGCACTGAGATTGAGGCAGGTACACATGCATATGCGTCGAACGGGAGCGGTGCTCTCGGTGGCGGCTCTGGCCGCCGGCCTGACGGCTTGTGGTGGCGGCGAGCAGACGTACGCCACCGTGCTGGAGAAGGTCCAGGGCGCCAACACGATCGTGGTCGGCACCAAGTGGGACCAGCCGAGCCTGGGCCTGAAGATGGGCGCCGAGCCCGAGGGTTTCGACGTTGACGTGGCCAAGGCCCTGGTGAAGGAGCTGGCCGGCGGCAAGGAGGTCGAGATCGAATGGAAGGAGTCGGCCTCGTCCAACCGTGAGCCGTTCCTCCAGAACGGCACGGTCGACATGGTCGTCGCCACCTATTCCATCACCGAGGAGCGCAAGGGCAAGGTCACCTTCGGCGGCCCCTACGTGATCGCCCATCAGGACGTCATGGTCCGCAAGGACGACACCTCGATCAACAGCCCGCAGGACCTCAAGGGCAAGAAGATCTGCAAGGCCGCCGGCTCCAACTCCTACAAGCGCATCACCGAGGGGCCACCGGACGGCGAGCTCAACATCGACGCCACGACCGTCGACGCGGCCAACTACTCGGAGTGCGTGCAGAAGCTGACCGGCAGCAACCTCGACGCCGTCACGACCGACGACCTGATCCTGGCGGGCTTCGCCAAGCAGGCAGGCGGCAACTTCAAGGTGCTGGGCCAGGGCTTCACCGACGAGAAGTACGGCGTCGGCCTGAAGAAGGGCGACACGAAGACATGCGAGGCCGTCAACACCGCGGTGAAGAAGTTGTGGGACAACGGCACCATGAAGCAGCTGCTGGACAAGTGGTTCGGCGGCATCCAGGGCCTGAAGGTGTCCGAGGCCGCGCCGCCGGCCGAGGGCTGCAGCTGATCACGTCGGCGACGGCGGCCGGCCCCCCGGCCGCCTGTCGCCCTTGCGGTGGAGCACGATGGACGAACTAATCACATACGCCCCCGACCTCGGGCTCGGGTTCCTGGAGAACGTCAAGCTCGCGCTCGTGGCCATGGTCGCCTCCCTGATCATCGGTACGATCCTGGTGGCGATGCGGGTCTCCCCCACGCCGGTCCTGCGCGCGGCGGGCACGATCTACGTCAACGTTGTCCGGAACACCCCCCTGACACTGGTGCTGGCGTTCTCCGCGCTGGGCCTGAGCGACCAGCTCGGCCTGGTCTTCTCCGACGAGCCGCGGTCCAACTCGTTCTGGCTCGTCGCGATGGGCCTGTCGCTCTACACGGCGGCCTTCGTGTGCGAGGCGCTGCGCTCGGGCGTCAACACGGTGCCGATGGGGCAGGCCGAGGCGGCCAGGGCGATCGGCCTGACGTTCAGCCAGTCCCTGACGATGATCATCCTGCCGCAGGCGTTCCGCGCCGTGGTCGCCCCGCTGGGCAGCGTGATCATCGCCATGATCAAGAACACCACGGTCGCCACCGCCGGCGGGTTCCTCGCCGATGCGGCCGCCGTGATGAAAGAGACGTTCGACCAGACCGGCGCGTCGATTCCCATCTTTCTCGGCATCGTCGTCGCCTTCATGGTGCTGACCATGCCGATCGGGTTCTTCACCGGCTGGTTGTCGCGGCGCCTGGCGGTGGTCCGATGAGCACTTCTGTCCTGTTCGACGCTCCCGGGCCGCGCGGGCGGGTGCGTAACCACCTGCTCACGCTGGTCAGCGTCGTCGCCGTCGCGGCGGTCGTCTACGGCATCTACAAAGGCTTCGACGCCAAGGGCCAGTGGGAAGGCAAGATCTGGCAGCCGTTCCTGCAGTGGGAGACGTGGGAGTTCTACATCATCCCGGGTCTGATCGGCACCTTGCGGGCGGCGGCGGTGGCCGCGGTGCTCGCGCTCGCCTTCGGCGCGATCTTCGGCCTGGCCCGGCTGTCGGACCATACCTGGATCAGGGTCCCGGCCGGCGTGGTGGTGGAGGTCTTCAGGGCCATCCCCCTGCTGCTGCTGATCTTCTTCATCTTCTACCTGGCCCCGGTGCTGATGGGCGGCGGCGACTACGCGTTCATGGCGGTGGTCGTCGGCCTGATGCTCTACAACGGCTCGGTGCTCGCCGAGGTCGTCAGGGCCGGCGTGCAGGCCGTGCCCAAGGGGCAGTCGGAGGCCGCCTACGCGGTGGGCATGCGGAAGAACCAGGTGATGCGGCTGGTGCTGCTGCCGCAGGCCGTCACGGCGATGATGCCGGCGATCGTCAGCCAGCTCGTGGTGCTGCTGAAGGACACCGCGCTCGGCTACATCATCGCCTACGTCGACCTGCTCAACACCGGGTTCAAGATCCTTCCTGCCCGGTTCTTCGGCTCGTTGATCCCGGCGGCGATCGTCATCGGCATCATCTACGTCGCGCTCAACATGGCCCTGAGCTACCTGGCCACCTGGCTGGAGGGGCGGAGCAGGCGCAGCCGCAAGACCGCGGCCAAGCCGGTCACGCCGGCCGTCGCGGGCATGGGCGAAGGCGCCGCCTGACGGTGTACGGGCGGCGAACGCGGCCGCCCGTACACCCCTGAATCCCCAAGAAAGTCCCACTTCTCCGTTGGAGGCGTTGAAAGACCGGCCTGCGCGCGTTATTCAGCCGACAAGCTCCTCCTTACAGGAGATGATCGGGGTGACCATGCGTGGGGCGGCGCTCGCAG
>NZ_SMKO01000336.1 GCF_004348685.1 Nonomuraea deserti
GAGGTGATGATGCGCCGGGGAACGAGCGCGTCGTCCGCGTAGGCGGCCACCAGGCCCGGCTGCCCGCCCATCGATCCGTACGCCCACGCCTGGTCGCGGGAGATCGCCCCCAGCGCGGTGACCTGCGCTCCGGGCAGGGGGAACGGGTGCCGGCGCCCGCCGTCCCACCTCTGCAGTCCCGCGAAGCGGGTCTCCACCACGCCGGCGGACGCCCGTTGCGTGGAGTGGGCCGCCCACACGGCCCCGTCCCGGCCCACTGCGAGATCGTCCAGCGCGCCGGGGTGCTCGTCGCGCCAGAGCATCCGCCAGCCGCGCGCGGCGGCGGGCTCGGGTCTGAGGTCGTCGGCCGAGGGTAGGGGCTGGGGGCAGCGGGCCGGGACCGCGGGGATCGGCGGCAGCGGCGCGCCGGGTCGCGGCCGGGGGGTGATCGCGCCGCCGGAGGAAGCACCGGCCGTGCCGGGCGGCGCGGTGGGCGCGGGTCCCGCGCAAGCGCACCCGGCGAGCAGCACCGCCAGCCCGATGATCGGCAACCGCACATCCCTGCCGATCGCCACGAGCCGTGCGGATCGTCGCACCAGATTTCACCCTCTCAACGAGGCCCACTGATGAACCGAAGGATAGGCCCGGCGCACCGCCCGACGCGCCCGATGGATCGATCAGGCCGGGAAAGGCCCGCGCACCGGGACACGAGCGCTCCGTACGCACGATTGGGTCTTGCTGCGGACGTGGTTCGGGATCACTGTGAACGCAGGAGGCAGTGACATGTCGCACCCACTCGGAGTCAGCCGTCCGGATCTCGAAGTCACCGACCTGCCCACGCCTGAGGAGGTCTTCAAGGTCTCCAAGATCGGCCCCAAGGAACTCTTCAAGTACGCCGTCGGCCCGAGTCTGATCGCTCTCGGCATCTCGATCGGCAGCGGCGAGTGGCTGCTCGGACCCCTGAGCGTGGGCCAGTACGGCTTCATCGGCGTCGGCTGGGTGATCCTGGTCTCGGCGCTGCTGCAGACGTTCTACAACGTCGAATGCTCCCGGTACGTCCTCGCGACGGGTGAGACGCCGGTCGTCGGCTGGGGGCGGGTGCCGCCGGGCTGGCCGCTCTGGGTGCCGCTCTCGGTCGTGATCGTGATCTTCGCGTTCATCGCGGGCGGCTGGGCCTCGTCGGCGGGAAACGGCGTCTACGCGCTGATCCACGGCGCGCCGCCCGCCGCCTCGGACCTGGAGCCGCGCTGGTGGGCCGTCGCGCTGCTGGTGCTGGTGTTCGTCATCACCGCGCTGGCCCGCCGGATCAGCCGCGTGCTGGAGCTGGCGAACTGGATCATGGTCGGCTCCATCCTGCTCGCCCTGCTGGCCGTGGACCTGCTCGTGGTGCCGTTCAGCCAGTGGTGGGAGGGCATTCTCGGCTTCATCACCCCGGCCGCGCCGCCAGCGGGCATCACCGCCACGCAACTCGGCGGCCTGGCGGGGTTCACCGCGCTGGCCTCGGGCCTCAACTGGTACGTCATGGGCCACTACCGTGACAAGGGCTACGGCATGGGCTACCGCGTCGGCTTCATCTCCGGCCTGCGCGGCGAGCGGCGCGAGATCCTGGCCAGCGGCGTCACGTTTCCCGACGACGATCGCAACCGGGGACTGTGGCGCAGGTGGTACCGGCTGCTGATGGTCGACATGTGGGGCGTGTTCTTCGTCGGCGCCATCCTCGGCATGCTGCTGCCCACGATCCTCATGTCGCACGCCGTCTCGATGTCGGGCGAGAAGCCGACGCGGGAGAACATCCCGACGTTCGTGGCCTCCGTGCTGGGCGCGGAGTACGGGCAGGCGGTGTTCTTCATCGGGCTTCTGCTGGGCGTGCTGGTGCTGTTCTCGACGCAGCTCGGGATCTTCGAGGCGATGGTCCGGGTCACGACGGACGCCGCCAACGCCACGAGCCCGCGCCTGCGCGCCCTCATCCAGGGCGACCCGCGGCGCTTCTACTACCCGTTCATGATCGTGTTGCTGATCGTCATCTCGATCATCATCTTCCAGTCGCTCCCGGTGGCCCTGGTGGAGTGGTCGGCCAACATGTCGAACCTGGGCGCGCTGCTCTATCCGTTCCTGTTGATGTATCTGAACAGCAAGCTGCCGCGCCCGGCCCGCCCGCGGCCGTGGCACTATGTCATCCTCGTGCTGAACTTCCTGTTCTTCGGGTTCTTCTTCGTCAACTTCATCGCCGACTTCGTCGGGGATCCGCTGGTGACGTTCTAGCCGCCCCGGAACGCGCACACTTCTACGTTCGCCGAAATGATCGGGTTCCCTCCGGGGCCCCTGCTAGCTTGACGCTCACTCGTCAGCGCATCGGAGGGAACCCTTTCATGGCATCGTCGTTCGGCCGCCTGACCCGTCCCGCCTGCCTCGGGCTGGCGGTGACGCTCGGCGCCACGCTCTCCCTCGGCGTCGCCACGCATGCCTCCGCCACCGCGGAGACGTCCGCCACGAACACCGCGGAGAAGCGCGCGAAGCTCTACGAGCTGGTGACGAAGGACGGCGGGTTCTTCTACACGTCGAGCGCGTCGGAGCGGGACGCCGCGGTCGGCAAGCACGGCTGGAAGGTCACACGGACGCCGCTCTACCACCTCTCGCGGGCGCCGTTCCGCGGCGGCAAGCCACTCTACCGGCTGCGCTGGACGAAGAAGGCGTCGTACATCGTCACGGCCTCCGTGGCCGAGCGGGAGCGCCTGGTGACCTCGGGCAGGTTCCGTTACGACGGCGTGCTGGGCTACGCGCCCGCCTCGGCCGGAGCCGGTGGCGAGGTGAAGGTGTTCCGCCTGAGCGGCGAGAACAGGTGGCGCCTCGCGATCGCGTCGCACACCCGCAAGATCCTGGCGAACGAGCCGGGCTGGAAGCTCGACGGCCCGCTCCTCTACCAGTTCCGCCAGGCGGGGTGACGCACGCGGGCCGAGGGGCGCGCCGGGCTCCGGCGCGCCCCTTTCCTCAGCGGCGGAACATCTCCAGCAGTTCCTCGGCGCGCGGGGTGCGGGCGATCCACACCTCGCGGCCGCGCCGCTCCCTGCTGATGAGCTGGGCGGCGATGAGCCGGTCGCAGTGGTACGTGATGCTGCTGGGCGCCACCTGCATGTCGCCGGCCAGCATGCTCATGGTCATGGGCTGCCCGATCGCGCGGAGCAGGTCCGCGCGGACCGGTCCCATCAGCGCCGACAACTCGCCGTGCGCCGTTCCCGCGGGCCGGTGCCAGAGCTGGGCGGCTCCGGGCACCGGGTAGGCGATCCACACCGCGTCCTCGTTGTCCAGGCTGACGATGACCGCGTCCTTGCCGGCCAGCATGGGCACCAGGACGATCTTCCTGTCGCCGAGCTCGTACGTGCTGGACTCGACGTCGGCGATGAGCAGCCCGCGCTCGCCGTACGTGATGCGGTGGTTGAGCGCGCCGAGCAGCAGCTCGGGGCCGCCGCGGACGGAGGCGACGCCGACCCTCCGGATCTCCCTGTCCAGCAGGGGGCGGGCGCGGCGCCACAGCGGTGCTGTGGTGTCCCAGACGTCGGCGAGGGCGCCGGCGTAGCCGTGCAGCCAGCGGTCCGGCCGCTCGGCCGCGGAACGCCAGTGGGCCGGCAGCGGCCTGTCGCCGAACGCCTGGTCCAGGTCCTTGATCAGGGCGTCGCGCGGGAGGTCGCGCAGGGTGTCGATCTGGTCCTGCACCGAGACGTCACCGCCGGTCGGCGTGCGGGGCACGAGGCTGTCGGGGACCACCGAGTAGCCGGGGGCGGCGAGCGGCCGCACGGCCTGGTGCCCCTGCGGCCGGACGCGCGACCTGATCGCCTTGCGCCAGAGCTCCGGCAGGCCGCGGCGGCGTCCGGCGAGCGCGTCGGAGATCATCGCCAGGGCGGTGAGGTGCGGGGAGATCGAGATGGACAGCTGGGGCGTGGAGGTCATGTGCAGTTCGCTCCACACAGCGGTGCTGGTTACGTCGGACTCCTTGAAGTCGGGGAACTCGATCAGGTGCGCATCAACCTATTCCGGCCGCTTTCTCCTGACTTACAGTCCGGTTACACGTTGAGGCGGCAGGTCAGCGCACGCGCGGGAGGCGGGCGTACCGGCCGGGCCTTCGGTCACGTGGCCGCGTGCTCGGCTTCCGGAGCGGGAGCGGTGGAGCCGATCGGCGGGACCCGGCGCAGCGACGTGACCGCGAGCACCGCGGCCGCCAGCATGATCACGGCACTCGCGGCCCCGGCGGCGGCCAGCCCGTCGGAGAACGCGCTCCTGGCCGTCGCGAGCAGCTCGGCGGCGATCCCCGCGGGCTGCCCGGCGGCGGCTCCGACGGCTCCGCCGAGGGTGTCGCGGGCCGCGTCCGCGGCCGCTTCGGGCGTCCCTTCCGGTACGGACAGGCTCCCCCGGTAGACGATCGTGGCGAGGCTGCCGAGCACGGCGAGCCCGAGCGCGGCGGAGAACTCCTGCCCGGTCTCGGAGAGCGCCGAGGCAGAACCGGACCGCTCCGGCGGGGCGGCGCCGACCACCATGTCGATGCCGAGCACCATCAGCGGGGAGCTGCCGGCGAAGAACATCGACTGCCCGATCACCACGTACGCCAGCCCGCCGGCGCTCCCCGCCTGGGTGAACAGCAGCATGCCGAGCACGCCGACCGCCAGCCCGCCCGCGATGACGTAGGCCGGGCGGAACCGGCGGGCCAGCACCGGGGTGACGGCGAAGCCGACGATCACCGTGGCGCTCATCGGCAACATCCAGAGCCCGGCCTCGAGCGGGGACAGCTCCTCGACGAGCTGCAGGTACTGGCCGGCGAGCAGGCTCAGCCCGGGGCCGATCATGGTGACCAGCATGAGCGTGCCGAGGGAGGCACTGAACTTGCGGTCGCCGAATCCACTCTGGGTAAGATCGCCGAGGAGTGCGGGCTCGACCCCGCGCCCCACGAGCGCGAGGCGGCCGCGGTCACCGCCGCCATGGTCGAGCACCTC
>NZ_SMKO01000337.1 GCF_004348685.1 Nonomuraea deserti
AATCCGGCCGCACCTCGGCGACCATCCGCACCGCTCGGCGGCGCAGCTCGGCGGGGTAGGGAGACTTACCAGGCATGGACTCGATCCTCTCAAGAGATCAAGTCTCCACCGAACCCGGGGCGATTCATGCTGCGCGCCAGGGGGTGCGGAGTGCGGGAGATCGCCCGCCGTCTGGGACGGGCACCGTCGACGATCTCGCGGGAGCTGCGGCGCAACGCGGCGACCCGTGGCGGCCGCCTCGATTACCGCGCCTCGGTCGCGCGGTGGCACGCCGACCGCCAAGCGTGTCGGCCCAAGGTGTGCAAGCTCGCCGAGAACGACCGGCTGCGGCAGTATGTGCAGGATCGGCTGGCCGGCACGGTTCGCGCCCCGGACGGCAGCTTGGTTGAAGGACCGCAGGTCCGCTGGATCGGGCGACGTCACGGGCGCCGCCAGGACCGGCGCTGGGCGAGGTCATGGAGTCCGGAGCAGATCGCCAACCGGCTCCCGGTCGATTTTCCTGAGGATGAGACGATGCGGATCTCGCACGAGGCCATCTACCAGGCCTTATATCCAAGGCCGCGGCGCGCTGCGCCGCGAGCTGACGGCCTGCCTGCGCACCGGCCGTGCGCTGCGGGTGCCCCGGGCCCGGACTCGGGGCCGCGGAAAGAAGTTCGTCACCGAGGACGTGATGATCAGTCAGCGGCCCGCCGAGGCCGGGGACCGGGCCGTGCCCGGACACTGGGAAGGCGACCTCATCATCGGCCTGGACAGCTCCGCGATCGGCACGCTGGTCGAGCGCACCACCCGGTACACGCTGCTGCTGCATTTACCTCGGATGGAAGGCCACGGCGAAGGCCAGCGGGTCAAGAACGGCCCGGCACTCGCCGGGCATGGCGCCGAAGCTGTCCGTGACGCCATCGCCGCCACCATCACCACCTTGCCCGAGCAACTTCGCAAGTCGCTGACCTGGGACCAGGGCGCGGAGATGGCCCAGCATGCTCAACTGCGCATCGACACCGGGCTGGAGATCTACTTCGCCGACCCGCACAGCCCCTGGCAACGAGGCACCAACGAGAACACCAATGGCCTGCTCCGGCAGTACTTCCCCAAGGGAACCGACCTGAGCAGACACAGCCGCAACGACCTGGACGCCGTCGCCACCGCGCTCAACAGCCGCCCCCGCAAGACACTCGGCTGGCGTACTCCCGCCGAGGCGTTCAACGAGCATCTATGCTCGCTGACAGGCAGTGTTGCAACGACTCCTTGAACCCGAGTTGGCTGCCCTTGTCGCTGTGGTGAATCACCCCCGCCTCGGGGCGACGCTGGTGCAGCGCCATCGCCAGCGCGTCGGTCACCAACTCGGTGCGCATGTGCTCGGCCATCGCCCAGCCGACGATCCGGCGAGAGAACACATCCAGCACCACCGCCGGATAGACGAAGCCCTCCCAGGTCGGCACATACGTGATGTCAGCGGTCCAGACCCGGTTCGGCTCAGCCGCGGCGAAGTGGCGTTTGACCAGGTCCGAGGCGGCCGTGGCGCGCTTGTCGGCGATGGTGGTGCGGCATCCCTTCCGCCGGCTCACCCCGACCAGCCCGGTGGCGCGCATCAGCCGGGCCACCCGCTTGCGGCCCACCCGGACCCCATCCAGCTCGCGCAGGTCGGCATGGATGCGCGGCGCCCCATGGATTTCATCGGGGCCTGGTGATGCGCCCGGATCCGCTCGGTCAGCTCGGCGTCGCGACGGGCTCGAGCAGAGGGGCCGCGCCGCTGCCGGGCCGCCCAGGCGTAGTAGCCCTGGCGTAGTAGCCCTGGCGCGACACACCCAGCACCCGGGCCAGCAGGGAGACCTCGTGGTGGTCCTTCTCCGCATCGATCAGCCGGAACCTCATCTCGGCAGATCCGGTCCCCGCGCGAAGAAAACCGCGGCCTTACGCAAAATTCCCTTCTCCTCGCGCAGAATCCTGTTCTCACGCCGCAGCCGGGCCAGCTCATCCTTCTCAGCGTTGGATTCGGCGCGTACTACGACGGTCCCGTAGTGGCTGGCCATGTCTCCCAACCGGCGGCGGTAGCACTCCCCGTGCTGAAGCGAAGGGGGCTCTGGGGCTTGGGCACCTACTTCTCTGGCCAGCGGGCCACTTCGGAACGTGCGGCTACAGCTGGGACGGGATTTCTTGTGGCGCATGTCACAAAACCGGAGTGTCACGTTCTCCGGAGGCGTCCTGTCCCATAGCCGTCCCGAACGAACGAGCCCCACGGAGAGCGAGCGATGAACACCAGCACCGCCCATCAGATCGTCGTCCTCGGCGCCGGCTACACCGGCCTGATCGCCACAGCTCGGCTGGCCCGCTACACCCGCAGGCTGAACACCCGCATCACCTTGGTGAACCCCTCGCCCCGCTTCACCGAGCGTCTGCGCATGCACCAGGTCGCCGCGGGCCAGGAACTGACCGACTTCCAGATCCCCGACCTGCTGAAGGGCACCGACGTGCGATTCCACCAGGCCGCCGCCACCGCCATCGATACCGCTGACCGGACCGTCGCCCTCGACGATGGTGTCCTCCTTCACTACGACACGCTGGTCTACGCCCTCGGCAGCGCCACCGACGCGAGCATCGTCCCCGGTGCGGCCGATCACGCATGGACCCTCGACGACCCCCGTCTGGCGCACCGCCTGTCGCAGCGGCTGCCCGGGATCGCCGCTGCAGGCGGCACGGTCACCGTCTGCGGTGGCGGACTCACCGGCATCGAGGCGGCCGCAGAGATCGCCGAGGCGCACCCGGCGCTGACCGTCAAGTTGGTCTGTGCCACCGAACCCGGTTCCATGATGGGCGAGAAGGCCCGAGCCCACCTCAACCGCGTCCTGGACCGGCTGGGCGTGGTGCGCATGGTCGGGGTGAGGGTCACCAAAGTGCTGCCCGATGCGGTGCGGCTGGACACCGGTGAGCTCGTCTGCTCGGATCTGACCCTGTGGACCACCGGTGTGCGGGTGCCGCAGCTCGCTGCCCAGGCCGGAATCGCCACCGACGGGAAGGGGCTCATCATCACCGACCCCACCCTGCGCTCGGTTTCGCACCCTGAGATCCACGCCATCGGAGACGCCGCCCTGGTGCGGCAGGCCTGGGGGCAGCTCCACGGCACATGCCAGAGCGGGGTGGTCACCGCCGACTACACCGCCGGCGTCATCGCCCGGCTGCTGCGCGGGAAGCCAGTGAAGCCTCTGCGGTTCGGCTACTTCCACCAGCCGGTGAGCCTGGGCCGCAAGGACGCGGTCGTCCAGTTCACCAAAGCCGATGACACCCCGAGGCGGTGGTACCTCAAGGGCAAGACCGCGGTCATCTACAAGGAGCAGGTCAGCAGCACCCCGCCGGTGGCCGCCAAGATGTCCCGCCATGTGAAGATACCGGTGCAGCTGTCGAAGGGGGGCCGCGCCACCCGAAAGGCCGCATGATGTTCCAGGACTCGGGTCAGGAATCCACCAGATCCCCCGGCCCGCTGAAATCCCGAGCTTCCGACCACTAGGCATGGTTCCGATGAAGGATCGCGAAACCGGCCGGCCGGCCCCGGCGCCCGAGCCGCGCCAAACGGCGATCGACCCGTTCGTCGAACACCGCCGGTTGCTGTTCGGCACCGCCTATCACATGCTGGGCAGCGTCGCCGACGCCGAGGACATCCTCCAGGACGCCTGGTTGAAATGGCATGCGGTGGACCAGGATCTGGTCGAGCATCCCAAGGCCTACCTGGTGCGCACCGTCACCAACCTGGCCTTGAACCACCTCACCTCCGCCCGAGCCGTCCGCGAGACCTATGTGGGCCCATGGCTCCCCGAACCGCTGATCACCCCATCGAACGCCGTTGAGGAGACCGAAATGGCCGAGACAGTGTCGACGGCCATGCTGGTCGTCCTGGAGACCCTCAACCCCACCGAGCGGGTCGTCTTCGTGCTGCGCGAGGTCTTCGGCTATTCCTACGCCGAGATCGGCGGCTTCCTCGATCGCCCCGCGGCCACCGTGCGCCAGATCTCGCGCCGCGCCCGCTCCCACGTGCAGGCCCGCCGCCCCCGCTTCGACGCGGACGACGGGGCGCGCCAGGAGGTCACCGAGAAATTCATGGCCGCCTGCCACGGCGGTGACCTCAACGCACTCATGGAACTTCTCGCCCCGGAAGTGACGCTGTGGAACGACGGCGGCGGCATCGTCACCGCCGCCCGCCGTCCACTGCACGGCCCTGACCATGTGGCGCGCTGGATCCTGGGCGTCATGGCCAAACCGGTCTCCGCCGACATACGCCTCGAACCGGCCGTCGTCAACGGCGAGCTGAGCGTCGTCGGCATGATCGGCGACTACCTCGTCGGCGCACTCACCTACGACATTCACGATGGCCGCATCGAGAACATCCGCTTCCAGGTCAACCCCAACAAGCTGAACGGCATTCAAACGGCGGGCGGCACCGACGGCCCTACCCTCAACACCAAAGGGACACGGTGACGACCACAATGGCGAAGACCACCGCCCCCGCCGCCGGGGATCGCAAGGCCAGTCCTCGTCCACCACCACCCACAGCACCGACCCGTCAGCGGCCACCGCACGCTCACGGCGGTAACGCTGCGGCACGGGGCATGACGAGCATCCGAACGAAAAGTCCCGTTAGCAGAGCAGCGTTGAGCGGCTTGCCGTGACTTGCCGTTCAAATGCGGTCTCGCCAAAGGGTTTGGGTGCGGCTCCTCCTGAGTGGTGCGACACGAAGTCGCGCATATCGAGTGAACTCGCAGATTGGAGGCCGGTTATGCCGGGTGCGTAGTTCCTGATCAGTGTTCGAGATTGGTCCCCGCCCCGACGTGCGTCGGTGGGTCTTGCTCACCGGGGTGCGAAGCTCGGGGAAGACGCCCAAGGGCCCCTGTTCCGTCTGGGGGAGCAACCGGGCAAGGGGAAGACCGGACGGGTGAAC
>NZ_SMKO01000338.1 GCF_004348685.1 Nonomuraea deserti
GGCGGGGGCGGGCCTGGACGGCTCGTTGAGGAGGGCGACGGCCGAGTGAACGCCGTCCACGTGCTTGAGCAGCCCCGCCGCCGCCTCGTCGTCCAGCCCCGTGACCGCCACCGGCAACCCGACGCAGATCCGGTCCAGCATCGACCGTACGATCACGGCCAGCCCTTCCGCCGGGGTGCCGCGCACGTCGCCGTACCGGTGGGCCCGGACCATCGCGGGCAGCGCCGCCATGAGATGCGTGACGTCGGTGTCCAGGGCCGCCTTGGCCGACAGCGCCGATAGCACCTCGGGCAGCGCCTCCGGTAGTCCGGCCAGCAGGCACTGCTCGACCAGCGACGTCAGATCCGCCAGCGCCACCGAGCCCGCCGCCGCCAGGCCTCTGGCCCGCTGCGTGGCGGCGGCCGCGACGGTGGTGCCGAGGGCGGCGTGTTCGATGAGCGCCAGGTCGTGCTCCGGCCGCCACCGCAGCGTCCAGGTCTCCCTGAACGTGCCCTTCCCCCGCGCCTGCCCCGGCGTCGCCCAGTCGACGCCGAGCAGGCGCATGCGGTGCAGCAGGTGGCTGCGGTCGAGGTCGAGCGGCTTGCGCAGGTCGAGGTCGATCTCCCGGTCGAGCGCCTCTGGCTTGAGCCTGAGCCGCCGTTGCTGCTCGCGCAGGTCGCGCTGGATCGGCACCATCGGCGTGCCGTCGCTGACGTGGCCGAGCCGGTCGCCGACGACCATGCGCCGCTGGATCAGTTGCACGGCCAGGTCGTCGCCCTCGCACAGCACGGCCCTGGCCGCCTCGGTGACCTCGCCGAGCCCGGCCAGCGGCCTGCCGCGCAGGGCCGCGAGACCGTGCGCGAGGCGTACGGACTCGATGACGTGCGCGGACGACACCGGCAGACCCTCCTCGCGCAGCACCGCCGCGGCCCCGGCCAGCCACCGCTCCACGGGCCGGTCGGGCGCGTCGAACAGGTGGTGGTACCAGCCGGGCGAGGAGATCCCCGCGCCGTAGCCGCTCCACGAGGCCAGCCGCCCGTACGTCCACGGCACCCACGTCAGCTCCGCCTTCACCTTCGGCAGGCCGCGCAGCAGCGCGTTGTCCGCGCCGACCGGGGGCAAGGGCCCTGCCAGCGCGGGCACGTGCCAGGCGCCGCAGATCACCGCGATCCGCCCGTAGCCCTGCTTGATCGCCGCGCGGAGGGTCTTGCGCATGTACGCCTCGCGCCTGGCCTCCCGCTCGTCCGGCTGGTGGCCCTCGCGCACCGCGGCCATGGCCTCGGCGATCACCGCGAACGGCGTGTCGCCGCGGTGCTCGACGACGTCCTCCCACCAGCGTTCCGGGTCGTCGTATCCGGCGGCCGCGGCCAGCGTCCCGATGGGGTCGGCCCGCAGGCCGGGCACCTGCTCCTCGCCGTCGCCTGCCAGCGAGTGGCCGGCGGGCAGATCGCAGAAGCGCACCGGGACGCCGGCGGACGTGCCGTACAGGATGGCCTGCCATTCGGGGGAGAACGCCGCGAACGGCCAGAACGCCGCACGAGACGGTTGTCCCGGCACGTGGGCGAGCAGCGCGACGGGCGGCTCCATGCCGGGGGCGAGCGAGACGATCGGGTCGGCCTCCGGCGGGCCCTCGATGAGGATCGCGTCGGGACGCAGCCGCTCCAGCTCGTCGCGCACGGCCCGCGCCGATCCCGGCCCGTGGTGGCGTACGCCCAGCACGAAAACGTCCGCCCGCCCCACACTCGGCACACCCGCCTCACCGGAACCGGTCGCCCGTGTGCCCGGCACACCCGCCGCCCCGGGGACGGCAGTCTGATCGGCGCCGCGCGGGGCGTCCGGCGCCACGGGGGACGGTGCGCGGGGCGTGTCGTCGCCGGCGGGTGGGCGGCCGCTCATGAGACCTCGCGGCAGGCGCGGTAGAAGTCGCGCCAGTCCGGCCGCTCGCGTACCACGGTCTCCAGGTATTCGCGCCACACCACCCGGTCCGACACCGGCTCCTGGACCACCGCGCCCACGATCCCGGCCGCCACGTCGGACGGGCGCAGCACCCCGTCACCGAAGTGCGCGGCCAGCGCGATGCCGTTGGTGAGGACGGAGATCGCCTCGGCCGTGGACAGGGTGCCGCTGGGCGACTTGACCTTGGTGCGCCCGTCTTCGGTGACGCCCGTGCGCAGCTCCCTGAACACCGTCACCACCCGGCGGATCTCCGCCAGTCCCGTCGTCGTCTCGGGCAGTTCCAGGGAGGCGCCGAGTTGGGTGACGCGGCGGGCGACGATGTCCACCTCCTCCTCGGCGGTGGCGGGTACGGGCAGCACCACCGTGTTGAAGCGGCGGCGCAGCGCGCTGGACAGCTCGTTGACGCCCCGGTCGCGGTCGTTGGCGGTGGCGATGACGTTGAAGCCGCGTTCGGCCTGGACCTCGCGGTTGAGCTCGGGGATCGGCAGCGTCTTCTCCGACAGCACGGTGATCAGGGCGTCCTGTACGTCGGACGGCATGCGGGTGAGCTCCTCGACGCGGGCCACGCGGCCCTCGGCCATCGCGCGCATCACGGGCGACGGGGTCAGCGCCTCGATCGACGGGCCCTCGGCCAGCAGCCTCGCGTAGTTCCAGCCGTACCGGATGGCCTCTTCCGCGGTGCCCGCGGTGCCCTGCACGAGCAGCGTCGAGTCGCCGCTGATGGCCGCGGCCAGGTGCTCCGACAGCCACGTCTTCGCGGTGCCGGGCACCCCGAGCAGCAGCAGCGCCCGGTCGGTCGCCAGCGTGGCGACGGCGACCTCGACGATGCGCCGCGCGCCCACGTATTTCGGGGTGACGCGCTCGCCGTCACCCAGGATGTAGGTGGTGACGGCCCACGGGGACAGCTTCCAGCCGGGCGGCCTCGGCCGGTCGTCGTCCTTGGCGAGGACGGCCAGTTCCTCGGCGTACTGGTCTTCCGCGTGCGGGCGCAGAACGGTCATGCGCCCTCCTTCGCCGGTCGTTCCATGGTCTCCTCGCTCCACTCATTCACGGAGAGTTCGTCGTACATGTCGGCACGGAATCGCAGCAGGGCGGCGACCTGCTGGATGGACTCCACGGGCGAGTAGCTCTGGGCCAGGGGGAACAGGGCCGGGTCGATGTGCTCGCCCGCCAGCTTGACCAGCTCGCCGAGGTTCCACGGTTGCGTGGTGGCCACCTTCACGATCTTGCGGAGCACGGCGGTGGCCAGTTCGTCGCGCCAGTGGGACGAGACACCGCCGAGCACCATGATCAACTGGCTGTCCAGGTCGTGCTTTCTCACGAAATCAGCGGCGAGCTCCTGCTGCTCGCCGGGCGAAAGGCATTCGAGAAGGTCCGCGATCGGGTCCCAGCCGAACATCGCCCGCGCCCACTCCGGGTCCTTCTGCAGCACGGCGGCGCGTACCCAGGCGGCCTTCACCTCGGCGTCCCAGTCGAGGATCGTCATCTGGAGCAGCCTGGCGGGCGGGTGACCCCAGATCGCCAGCGGGGCGCGGGCGATGATCTGCTGCAGCCACCAGGCCCGCTCTCCGATGCCCCTGGGCGGCTTGGCGCGTACGCCGTCGCGCTCCATCGCCTTGTCGCAGGACCCCGGGGCTTCGACGGCGATGATCTCGCCGCTGATCGTCACGCACGCTCGCGCCCGCTCGGCCATGCGCTGCGACAGGCGCGACCCGGGGAGCCGGGCGAGCAGATTGGCGGCGGCCTGGCGCACCTCCCTGCGGCGGTCGTCGAGCGCCTGCTCCAGGAACGGCTCGTCGTCCATGCTCAGCCCGTCGGCCAGCACCTCCGCGAACTCGGCCCGGTCGTCCGGCGTCTCGCTCTCCCACGTGCTCTCGAGCAGCCGCCGGGCCCGCGCGGGGTCGGCCGACCTGACGCGCCGCAGGTGAGCCCGCCGGTCCGCTGCGGAGCCCAGCTCCCAGGTCTCGCCGGTGGGCTCCTCCAGGAGGTAGTCCCAGGCGGGATTGAGCCCGGCCAGCCAGCGGCCGCGCTGCCCGGCCAGTACGCCCAGGTGCACCCTGATCGAACGGTCACGCCGGCCGCGTTCGAGCAACTCGGGCAGCGCGTACGGGGGCACCCTGCGGCCGGTGGCGGCGGCCGCGGCCAGCCACTCCGCCAGCAACCGCTCCTGCTCGCCGCCGAGAATCCTCCGCAGCCGCTCGGCCGCGCGCCTGCCGACGGCCGCCCGCTCCTCGGCGGGCGCCCGCTGCTGCTGCTCCTGCTGCTGCTCCTGCGCCTGCTCCTGAGCCGGAGCCGGAGCTTGTCCCATGACCTCTCCGAGCGGCTGGCCCGCCCGCCGCCGCGCCACCTCCACGGCGGCGCTCGCGAGCAGATCTCCGTCGTACGGTCTGCGGTCGGTGCCCACGAGCGCCGTCGACGCCAGCTCCTCCCAGCCCGTCACAGGATCACCTCGCGCCCGCTCCGGACCCTCGCCGGCTCATCCGGCCGGCCGCCCCAGGCAGTCACAGGATCACCGCCGTTCCGTCGTCGTCCCACGTGGTCAGGGGCCGCAGACCCTGCGGCGTCCATTCGACGGCCACCGTCAGCGGGCGCCCGCCCGACACGGCGATGAGCCGCCAGGGATCGCGGGACTTGAGGCGCAGCGGCAGGCCGCCTAGCCGGGTCCGCTCGGGCACCACGCCCGCCAGGACGAGCGGCCACGACTCGGTCCACGGATCGTCCGCCAGCGCCCTGGCCACCTCGTCCAGCGCCTCTTCCGGCGAAACCCCTGGCGGTCCGGGGGAACCAGGCGAAGCCCCTGCCAGGCCAGGCACTCGCGACGCGACCTCGTACGAGCCCAATCCCCGCACAACTCCGGACCGACCCAACGACCCCGACACAACCCCGGACTGACCCGACAACCCCGACACAACCCCGGACTGACCCGACAACCCCGACACAACCCCGGACTGACCCGACAACCCCGACACAACCCCTGTCTCTTATA
>NZ_SMKO01000339.1 GCF_004348685.1 Nonomuraea deserti
GGGGGGCGGGTCTGGTGACGTACGCGACGCCGTACATGGCGGCAAGGGCGACGACGACCAGCGCCAGCAGGCCGAACCTGTTCTCCACGAACGTCTTCATCACGCACCCGCCAGTGCCACGGACGGCGACTCGACGCCTTCGGGCGAGCGCCGCCCCGGCGCGGCCATGACCACCGCCACCAGGACCAGCGCCGCTTGCGCCCACAACCATGGCGTGTGCAGGGTGCCGTCCGGCGGGGCGGGCACGCGGGTGACCGGCTCGGTCAGGCGCCACAGCCCGCCCGCGTCCGACAGGCTCATGCGCTGCAGCGACGGCTGGGAGTCGAGCCTTCTGGCCAGTTCCGGGGAGACGGGGGGCGCCACCGCGACCATGGCGATGCCGTGCCGGGCGAGCGTGACCGCGTCGCCGCCGCGGCCGCCGGCCAGGCCTTGGGCGGCCGCCCGCACCCGGGTGCGGCCGTCGGACGCGACGGGCAATTCCGCCTCGCCGATCAGCGGGGTGCGGGCGTGCAGCACGGTGAACGCGGAGCCCTCGATCACGAGGGTGCGTTCGCCGTTCCTGGAGTAGGACGCGGCCAGCGCGGGCAGCACGTCGGGCGCGTCGTCCACGAGCGGCCCGCGCACGCCGCCCGCCACCCAGAAGCCCGCGGCCAGCAGCGGCGTGCTGAACGCGACCGCCACCACCGCCGTCGCGCCCAGCTTGCGCAGCCCGCCTCCGGCGCGCAGTTCGGCCAGCCGGTGGGCGGTCAGTCCCACGAGGACCAGCAGCCCGGTGCCCGCGAACGCCAGCGGCACCCCCGGCCAGGCCCGCGCTCCTTCGACGGTGACGCGGCTGACCAGGATGGCGGCCAGCATCCCGTACAGGGCGACGCTCCAGCCGATCGCGACGATCATGCGCTGGCGGCGCATGAGGAGCGCGGCGAGCGCGGCCGCGATCAGGCCGGCCGTCACCCAGAACGGCGGCAGCCCCGGCCCGCCCGGGCTGAGCGCGAGCAGCGACTCGGGAGCGAGCACGGGGTCGGCCAGGGCGGGATCGTGCAGCCCGGCCTCCAGGAGGAACTTGCCCGGGTCGGCCGCCAGGCTCGCCAGCCAGGGGAACAGCAGCGCCACCGGCACCGCGAGGGCGATGACCATCGAGGTCACGACGCCGCGCCGCACACCGCCGAAGGCGACCGCCGCGAGCACGCCGAGGACCGCGAAGAGCGGGTAGACCAGCGGGACGAACGCCGTGCCCACGGCGAGCAGCAGTCCGAGGCCCCAGGCGGCCCGGCGGGCGCGGCGGCGCTCGCCGGACAGCAGCACCGTGCCGAAGGACGTGTAGAGGGGCAGGAGCACGAACACCACGGCCGTGCCCAGCCGCCCGGCCGCGATCGCGCCGGTCGCGACGGGCAGCAGCGCGTACGTCCCCGCCGCCCAGGCCCGTGCGGGCACCGCCGGGATGATGTGCCGGGTGGCCAGGTACGCCGAGGCGCCGGCCAGCGGCACCGAGCCGAGCAGCAGCACCGAGACGGCCAGCCACGTCTTGCCGAGGGCGAGCGTGGACAGGGCGGCGAGCACGGCGACGTACGGGGGCGCCCAGGCGTTCGAGCCGAGCCCGACGTCGTGGAAGTCCTCGGTGTAGAACGCCCACAGGTCGCTCGCGCCGCCCGTGACCGGGACCAGCGCGCCGCCGCCGAGCCGCTCGCCGCCGAGCAGGGAACGCTCGGCGACCAGCGAGACGGCGGTCAGCGCGAGCAGGAGGACGACGCCGGGGCGGCTGAGGAACCGTTTGACCGCGCCGGTGTCGGGAGGCGGGATCTCGTCCTCCTCCGCGGACGAGTGGTGGTGGCGGCCGGCGGGGTCGACGGGGGCCTCGCCGGCGAGGAAACTCTGGATCATGTCGGTGAGCCGCCGCCAGGCCGCTCCCCGAGGGGTCATCAACCGCTTTACGCGGATATATCCCTTTTTTCGGCTCTGCCTGTTTCCTGGGGGACGGCGGGCACGGCGCGCCCTGAGCAGCCGGAACGGGTGCACCAGGATCGACCCCATGGCCACCATCTCGTCCAGCGCGTTCGCGGGCTGCTTGCTGACGACGAACAGCAGCGTGCGGACCGCCGAGCCGACCACGTTCCGCAGCAGCGCCCAGAGCATCGCGCCGAACGGCAGGTTGGCCATCACCACGAAGATGGCGTTACGCCTGTCCAGCCTGCGCGGATGGTCCCCGCTGACCGTGATGCGCCGCCGCCTGCGTGCCGCCGCCTCGGCGTGCCAGGCCACGGCGGAGGTGACGTTCAGCACCCTGTGCCCGGCGTTCCGCACCCGCCAGCACAGGTCGAGATCGTCGCGGAACAGCGGGAAGAACGGGTCGAGCCCGCCCACCTGCTCCCACACGTCGCGGCGGATCAGCATCCCGGCCGTGGACACCGCCAGCACGTCGTGCGTGCCGTCGTGCTGCCCCTGGTCGAACTCGCGTGGTTCGAGCCCGGTGTCCCTGCGCCCGGTGCGGCCCACCGTCACGCCCACTTCGAGCAGCAGCCTGCGGTCGAGCCAGTCGCGCAGCTTCGGGCCGAGCACGGCCGCCTTGGGATGCTGCTCCGCGGCGGCGAGCAGCGCCTCGAGCGCCCGCCGGTCAGGGGCGCAGTCGTCGTGGAGCAGCCAGATCCACTCGTCGGGCCCGGCGGACGGCAGCCTCTCCAGCGCCGCCGCCACGGCCTCGCCGAAACCGGTGGAACGGGGCAGGGAGATCAGGTTGCCGCGGCCGAGCGTCCGGGCGAGCAGGTCGACGGAGCCGTCCCTGCTGCCGTTGTCGACGCCCGCCACGCGGTCAGGTCTGCGGCTCTGGCCGGCCAGAGCCCGCAGCGTCTCCCCGAGCCAGCGCCCGCCGTCGTGAGCGACGACGATCGCGGTGACGTGGGGACGTGCCATGGGCGGATGACTCCTGGGAGTTGATCAGGCGCGCCCACCTTACCGGCGAACCCATCCAGGAGATGCGAAAAAGGGCCACACGGCAGCCCGTGTGACCCCCTCGCCCATATCTCTCAAACGGCCTGGCGTTTGATCCGTCTGCGCTCCCGCTCGGACAGCCCACCCCAGATGCCGAACCGCTCATCGTGCTCGAGTGCGTATTCCAGGCACTCGGCACGGACCTCGCACGATCGGCAGACCTTCTTGGCCTCTCGGGTGGAGCCGCCCTTCTCCGGGAAGAACGCCTCCGGATCAGTCTGCGCGCACAAGGCGCGCTCCTGCCATCCGAGTTCTTCAGCGTCAAGCTGATCCTGTGCGATGACCGGATCGGTCACTGCACACCTCCCTGCCGCCCGCCCGCAATGGAGCCCCCCATGGACGCCTTCCTTATTACCCACCCACTGGAAGGCGTAACAACATGGTTGTAATTACACGCGCGTGCCGTACGTGGCGTCAAGCGGCATGCAGGTATCCGGGGAAAGACCAGACCTCGCCCCGGTGTGCTTGGCATGTGATGTTCGCACCCGGCCGACACCCATATGCGCGCGGCGTCAGCCAGGCTTGTTCAACGCTGTCAGCGGTCCGAACCGTACCAGGGCGGGATAGACGGCCGCCCGTGGCCCACCTTCTCTCTAGCCGTTCATTGCCGGTCCGTTACCTGCGTGGCTCATTGGGGGTGTATATGGCTGTCGGGTCGATCGGGTCGTCCCCGGGACGGCGCTGCTCACCGCCGAAGGTGTCCGGCCCGAACGACGACGGGTCGAGCCGCATCGTCGCGTCCGGGGCCGGGACGTGGTGGGCGGGCTGGTACTGGCCCTGCTGCGGCTCGTACCCGCCGCCCTGCTGCGGATACGGCTGCTGGGGGTGGCCGAACGGGTCGTCGTACGACCGGGGCGGCTGGCCCGCGTAGTCGGGCACGCGCAGCTCGGGCTGGGTGCCCGGCAAGGAGTGCTGGTAGGTCTCCGCCTGCTGGTAGGCGTCCATGAGCTGCTGGGACCGGGGGTCGGCGGGCGGCTCCTGGTACGCCTGAGGGGTGGCGTACTCCTGGCCGGAGAAGCCCGTGAACGGCTGGCCGCCCTGCTGCTGGTCCGCCTGCTGCGGGTCGAACGCGCTCTGGCCGAAGTACGGCTGCTGGCCGTCCGCCCCGGGGTACTGGGCGTTCGGGCTGGAGTCGCCCTGGGGGTAGTGCTGCCCGGCCGGGGCGAAGGCGCTGGAGGCGGCGTCCGGCGGAGCGTAGGGGCTCTGCTGGTCCGCGGGTGGGGCGTAGGGGTTCTGATCCGCCTGCGGGGCGTACGGGTTCTGCTGGTCCGCTGGCGGGGCGTACGGGTTCTGGCCGGGCTGGTTGTGGATGTTCGGCTGGCTGTCCGCGGGGACGTACGGGGCCGGCTGGTACTCGGCGGGCGAAGTGGCGTACTCCTGACCCGCGGGGGCCGTGTCGGCGGGGGTGTAGGCCGACTGGCCGAAGCTCTGCGGCGCGAAGGCCTGGTCCGGCTGCTGGTCCGAAGGGGCGGCGGGCAGCGCGCCCCTGATCTGCGGCTGGGCCTGCTGGGGCTGGGCCTGTTGGGGGTCGGGCTGGCCGTACTGCTGGTTGTCGGCCGGGGGCGCGTAGCCGGGCTGCTCGGGCTGGCCGCCGTGGCCGGGCGGCTGCTGGCCGTAGTCGGGCTGCTGGCCGGACGGGGGCTGCGGGCCGTAACCAGGCTGCTGGCCCGACGGGGGCTGCGGGCCGTAACCAGGCTGCTGGCCCGACGGGGGCTGCGGGCCGTAACCAGGCTGCTGGCCCGACGGGGGCTGCGGGCCGTAACC
>NZ_SMKO01000033.1 GCF_004348685.1 Nonomuraea deserti
CCACCCCACCCTCTCAGAGCCCACCCATCGGCCCTCTCATCGTGTCCCCCGAACGGCGGTGTCGGTTCTGCTCAGCAGCGCGGGCCGCGTATGCCTATTTACATACATGCAGTATGTATGTAACCATCTGAGGGATATTTCCAGGAGGAACGCTCATGCAGGCGATACAACAATCGGCGTGGGGCGACAGCGAGACCATGGCGCTGGTCGAGGTGGCGAGACCGGCGCCGGTCTTCGGCGAGGTGCTCGTCAGGGTCGTGGCGGCCGGGGTCAATCCGGTGGACGTCTACACGCGCCGCGGGCAGGCGTACAACCGGGTGCTCGACCTGCCGTTCATCAACGGCTGGGACGTCGCAGGGGAGGTGGTGGGGACCGGCTACGGCACGCCCCGGTTCCAGCCGGGCGACAGGGTTTTCGGAATGCCGTGGTTCCCCCGCGCGGCGGGCGGCTACGCCGAGTACGTCACCGCCCCCGCCCGCCATTTCACCCGAATGCCGGAGGGCCTGGCCTTCACCGAGGCGGCGGCGCTGCCGCTGGCCGGCCTGACGGCGTGGCAGATGCTCGTCGAGGTCGCCGCCCTCGCCCCCGGACAACGGGTCCTGGTCGCGGGCGCGGCCGGAGGCGTGGGGCACCTGGCGGTCCAGATCGCCAAGGCCCGCGGCGCGCACGTGACCGGCACCGCGAGCGCCGCCAAACACGCCTTCGTCCGCGGACTGGGCGCGGACGAGGTGATCGACTACACCACGGCCGAGGTGTCCTCCGTGGTGCGGGACGTGGACGTCGTCATCCAGATGTTCGGCGGCCGGGCGGGGCTCGCGACGCTGGAATGCCTGCGGCCGGGCGGCGTCCTGGTCAGTGGCCAGGCGGCCTGGACTCCGGGGTTGCACGAGCGTGCCGGCGAACTCGGCGTGCGCGCCGTGGACTACCTCGTCGACCCCGACGGCGCCGGGCTCGGCGCACTGGCCGAGCTCGTCGCCGATGGTCGGCTCAAGGTGCATGTCGACGCGGTGTTCCCGCTGGCGCAGGCGGCCGCGGCCCACGACCGCATCGCCGACGGCCACACCACCGGCAAGATCGTGCTCGCCGTCGGCGAGCCCGAGTGAGACAAGGAGACACGGAGATGTCCGAGAAGCACGTCACGCCGACCGAGGTCGTACGGGCCTACGCACGCGCGAAGAGCCGTGCCGACATCCCGGCGGCGATGCGGTTCTGTCACCCGGACGTCGTCTTCGAGACGATCCCCTTCCGGGCCGTCGCGACCGGCTGGGACGAGGTCGCCCGGCAGAACACCGCGTTCCTGCGCACCTTCCCCGACTACGGCGTGGAGTTGGAGTACCTGGTCGAGGCCGGTGAGCTGGCCGTCGGCGCCGGGACGGTCCGGGCCACCATGACGGAGAGCCTGGTGGGGATCGAACCCACGGGCAGGTCCTTCGCACTGCCGTTCGCCTGCCACTGGACCGTGCGGGACGGGCTGATCGCACATGAACGGTTCTTTTTCGACTTCCACCAGATGTGCGAGCAGCTCGGACTGTCCACCGAGGCCGCGGCGGCGAAGTTCACCGCCTGGCGCGAGCGTGCGGAAGAGGCGGCGCGATGACGACCTACGTGCTGGTTCATGGTGCTTGGCACGGCGGCTGGTGCTGGCGCCGCGTGGCCGCGCGGTTGCGGGAGGCCGGGCACGAGGTCCACACCCCGACGCTGACCGGCCTCGGTGAGCGCGCCCACCTGGCGGGGCCCGAGATCGGCCTGCGGACGCACGCGGACGACCTGCTGGGCCTGCTGAGGTACGAGGATCTCCGGGAAGTCGTGCTCGTCGGGCACAGCTACGCCGGTCTCGTCGTGCGCGAGGCCGCCGACCGCATGCCGGGACGCGTCTCCCGCATCACCATGGTCGACGCCTGGGCGGGCCGCGACGGGGAGTCGCTGGACGACCTGGCCCCTGCCTTCTTCCGCGACTGGATCGCATCGGTCACCGTCGACGGCCTGATCCCGCCCGCCCCCGCGGCAACCGTCGGCGTGACCGAACCGGACCAGGTCGCATGGCTGGAACCCAAGCTGACCCCCCATCCGCGGCGAACGTTCTCCGAGCCGGCCCGGTTGTCCGGGGCCGTCGACACGATCCCGTGCCGCGCGGTGCTCTGCACGCCCGGTGGCCCCATGCCGTTCGCCCGGCTCGCCGACGAGCACGGCTGGGCGGCCACGGTCCTGGACGCCGGCCACGACGCCATGGTCACCGCACCGGGCGCCCTGGCGGACGTCCTCCTGCAGGACGCATGCGGCTCCTGACCCGATGCCGAGAACGAAATCCCGTGAAGAAAGGTGCGACGTGCCCGAGGTGAAGATCGGTTACCTGTTGCCGACCCGCGACCGCGCCGCGGGCGGTGACGACGATTTGGCCCGGCTGATCGAGCATGCCCGCCACGCCGACGTCCTCGGGTTCGATTCCGTCTGGACCGGAGACAGCCCTCTCACCCGGCCCCGCGCCGATCCCCTGCTCCTGCTGTCCGCCGTCGCCGTCGCCGCACCGCGGCTCACGCTCGGCACCGCGATGATGCTGCCCACGCTCCGGCATCCGATCCTGGTGGCGCACCAGCTCGCCACGCTGGACCGGCTCGCCGGCGGACGGCTGATCGTGGGGATGGGCGCCGGCTTCCCCACCGCCGGCACCGAGGCGCAGTTCGACGCGATCGGCGTCCCCTTCCGGACCCGCTTCAGCCGCCTCGAGGAGTCGATCGAGGCGATGCGGCGGTTGTGGAGCGGCAAGGACGTGTCGTTCGCCGGCCGGCACTTCGACTTCCGCGGCGTCACCCTCGCGCCCGCCCCGGCCCGTCCGGGAGGGCCGCCGATCTGGCTGGCGGGAAGCGGCGAACCCTCCCTGCGGCGGGTGGCCCGCCTGGGCGACGGCTGGTTGCCCTATCCGCCCGACGTCACTGACTACGCTCGCGAGCGGGCGGCCGTCCACCGGCTGGCGCCCCGTCCGGTCACCGCCGCCCTGTACGCGACGCTCTGCCTTGACGACGATCCCCGGCACGCGCGCACGCTCCTGCGCAAGAGCATCGAGCGCTACTACAACGCCCCGTTGGAGACGGTGGAGAAGATCCAGGCCATGTTCGCCGGCCCTCCGGCGGACGCCGCCGCCTGGCTGAACCGCTACATCGGGGCAGGGGCCCGGCACCTCGTCATCCGCCTGGCGGCCGGCGACCACCACGCGGCCCTGGAGCGGTTCGCCGCGCGTGTCATGCCCCTGCTCGACGTGTGAGGACGATCGGCCCGTCCGGGACGCCGGCGCCGCGTACGGTCTTCTATCCTCGGTTCAGGTCGGGAGGATAAGGGTGACAACGAACACAAGCGCGCGCCGGAGCCAGCAGGAACGCACCAGGGCGACCACGGGCGCTCTGGTCGCGGCGGCTCGCGAGCTCTTCATCGATGAAGGTTTCACCGCCACCTCCCTGGACGCCATCTGCGCCAGGGCCAAGGTGACGCGCGGCGCCTTCTATCACCACTTCAGCAACAAGGAACACATCTTCCGCGAGGTCTACGCCGCCGACCAGAAGGAGCTTGCCGCGACCGTCCGGCAGGCGTTCCAAGCCCGGACAGATCCGTGGGACGGAGTGTTCGCGGGCTGCCGCGCCCTGCTGGAAGCGTCCTTGGAACCCGCCGTCCGCCGGATCACCCTGCTGGAGGCGCCGGGCGCGCTCGGCTGGTCCGCCATGCGCGACATCCAGGCGGGATGCAAGGACCAGATGCGGCGGGGGCTGGCCATCGCGGTCGAGGCCGGGTGCATCTCCGAACGGCCGCTGGATCCCGCCACCTCGCTGCTGTACGGCGGGATCTGCGAAAGCGCCCTGGACATCGCCCGCGCCACGGACCAGCGTGCCGCGCTGGACGACTCGCTGGTGGAGCTCCGCCGGGTGCTCGCCGGCGTCTCCGGCCGTTCGACCGCGGGCTGCGCCCACAAAGAGCCTTCCTGAGCCCGCCGGGCCCACCTGCCGTCTCACCAGGCCCGCCGGCTCATTGGGCAGGTCGGGCGGCCACGCGCTCCGGCCCCGGCCGTACGCCTCCGGGCACCGCTGGCGTCGTCTCCGGGCGGCGGCGGGCGCCCGGGGACGTTGTCAGTCCGCGTCCTGCGGGGCGAGGGTACGGCGGCCTCGGAGGGCGAGGGCCGAGAAGGCGAGGAGGGCGATGGCGATGGAGCCGGTCATGGTGATGGCGGTGGCGGGCCCGTCGTTGCCGAGGACGCCGACGACGGGAGCGAGCAGGGAGCCGAGGCCGAATTGGAGGGCGCCCAGCACGGCGGCGGCGGTGCCGGCGGCTTCGCCGTGCCGGGAGAGGGCGAGTGCGGGGGTGTTGGGCAGGACGAGCGCGACCGCGGCGAGCATGCAGAAGAGCGGTACGACGAAGCCGGCGAGCCCGCCGATGTGGGCCGTCTGCAACACGGTGAGCACGAGGCCGGCGGTGGTCGCGGCGGCGAGTCCGCAGAACACGATGCCTCCGGGGCCGGACCGGCCGAGCAGCACCGGGTTGAGCTGGGTGCCACCGACGAGAGCCAGGGCGCCGAGCCCGAAGGCCAGCCCGAATTCCTGCTGGTCGAGCCCGTACTGCTGCTGAAGGACGAACGCGGAGCCGGAAATGTAGGCGAACACGGCGCCGAAGCCGAGCCCGGCCACCAGCGCCAGGATCACGAACTCGGCGTCGCCGAGGATGGACCTGTACGCGCCCAGAACCTGCCGGACCCCGCCCGAGCGGCGGCGCCGCGGCGGAAGGGTCTCCGGCAGCCCGTACGCCGCCACCACGATCAACACGACACCCAGCAGCGCCAGCGCGCCGAAGACCCACCGCCAGGAGCCGGCGATCAGCACCGCGCTGCCCAGCGAAGGTGCGAGGACCGGTGCGGCTCCCATCACCAGCATCAGCCGGGAGATCACCGTGGCGGCGGCGCGGCCTTCGAACAGGTCGCGAACGACGGCCATCGCGACCACCGTCGCCGCCGCGGCGCCGATGCCCTGCACCGTGCGCAGCACGCCGAGCACGGTGATATCCCAGGCGAACACCGACAACACGGACGTGATGACGTGCAGGCCCGTGCCGATGATCAGCGGGGGACGCCGGCCGACGGCGTCGGAGAACGGACCGATGACGAGCTGGCCGAGGCCGAGCCCGAGCAGCGTACCGGTCAGGGTGAGCTGGACCAGGGGCTCCGTGGTGTGCAGGTCGTCGACGATCGCCGGCAGGGCGGGGAGGTACATGTCGACCGTGAGCGGCCCGAGGGCGACGAGCGCGCCGAGGGCGAGGATCAGTCGTAAACGTTCGGAACGGGCCGGCCGGATGGAGAGTGCGGCGGTGTCCACTGACATGACGCCTTTCGCATAAGAAGGCCTGAACGGGGGTGGTAGGTCTCGTACTTCACAGGGCGATGAGGACCGCCTTGCTCTGCGTGTACGCGTCCAGCACCTCCAGCCCGCCCTCACGGCCGATCCCGGACTGCTTGAAGCCGCCGAAGGGAACCGAGCCGGTGGTCATCTCGCCATAGGTGTTGACCCAGACCGTGCCGGCGTCGATCTCAGCGGCGAGGCGGTGCGCCGTGGCCAGGTCGTTCGTCCACACGGAGGCGGCCAGCCCGTACTCGGTGTCGTTGGCCTTGGCGACGGCGTCGTCCAGGTCGGTGAAGCTCATCAGCGCGCCCACCGGTCCGAAGATCTCCTCCTCGACGACACGCATGCCCGGGGTGACGTCGTCGAGCAGGGTCGGCGCGACGAACCATCCGTGGTCCCCGTACCGGGTGCCGCCGGTGCGGACGGTCGCCCCCTCCTGGGCCGCGATGTCGAAGTACGACATCACCCGGTCGAAGTGCCGCCGGTGGGCGAGCGGCCCCATGAGGGTCGCCGGGTCGAGGGGGTCTCCCGGGGTGAACGCCGCCATGGCCTTCGTCAGGAGTTCGGTGAACTCCTCGCGCACTCCCTCCTGGACGAAGACGCGGGTCGTGGCGACGCAGGCCTGTCCGCTGCCGAGCAGGAAGCCGGCCGCGACCCCGTGCGCGGCCTGCTCGAGGTCGGCGTCGGCGCAGACGATGGCCGGCGACTTGCCGCCGAGTTCGAGGGTCAGGTGCTTGAGGTCCGCGCTGACGACCTCGTGCACGTGCTTGCCGGTGCGGGTCGAGCCGGTGAAGGCGATCTTGGCCACGCCAGGGTGCCGGACCAAGGCCTCGCCGGCCTCGGCGCCGGTGCCCGTGACGACGTTCACCACACCCGGAGGCAGGCCGGTGGACTCGAGCAGCTCGGCGAAGCGCAGGGTGGTGAGGGAGGCCCACTCCGGCGGCTTGAGCACCGCGGTGTTGCCGGTGGCCAGCGCGGGGGCGAGCTTGAGCGCCAGCTGCGGCATGGGGCCGTTCCAGCCCCAGATGGCGCCGACGACGCCGAGGGGCTGCCTGCGCGTGTAGACCATCCGGTTGCCGGGCGTCGGAGCGGTCTGCCCGTACAGCTTGGTCGGCCAGCCCGCGGCATGCCTGAAGATCTTGACGACGTCGGCCATCATGAACCGCGTCATCCTGATCGGCATGCCCATGTTCAGGGATTCGACGGTCGCCATCTCGTCGGCGTGCTGCTCGAAGACGTCGGCGATCTGGATCAGGATCCGGCCGCGCTCGTCGGGGTCGATGTCCGACCACGACGGATCGGCGAACGCCTGCTGCGCGGCGCGCACCGCCGCGTCGACGTCCGCGGGGCCGCCTCTCGGAATGCTCGCCAGCGGTGACTCCGTGGCCGGGTCCACGTTCTGCAGGGTCTGTCCCGACGCCGCGGGCACGCGCCGGCCGCCGATGGACATGAGCCGGTCGCCGGGGCGGGCGAACGCGGGGATGTCGCGCCGGGCCGTCTCCGCCACGGGCGGGGTGCTGCCGTGCTCGGTCATGCCGATTCCTTCCAGCCGGACGCATCTGCCGGCGCTTCGTGTCTGGGGTGGGTCGAAGGCGCACTCCCCGAAACGGAGAGGCTATCCGGTAATGTAACGGATAGCCTCTCCGTTTCCAACCCCCATCCCGCCCCCTTCTTCCGCGCTCATCGGTGCGCGGCAGGCTTGCGGGGGGTGAGCCACTCCTTGATACGGATACCCTCTCCGCATACAGTGTCGGATGACCTGTCCGCTTGGGGAATCCGGTGTCTCAGATGCAGTCCCGATCACCTGCGAAACGCGCCGACGCCGAGCGCAACCGCGGCAAGATCCTCGCGGTCGCCCGCGCCGCGTTCGCCGGCTCCGAGCCGCACATATCGATGGCCGAGATCTCGCGACGCGCAGGAGTCGGCATGGCGACGTTCTATCGCAACTTCGCCAGCCGGCGAGCGCTCCTCGAAACCCTCTGGACCGACGAGATCAACGCCGTCTGCGAGGCCGCCGAGACCGCATCCGGCGAGACGCCCGGGGCGGCGTTCACGGCCTGGCTGCGCCAGTTCTTCGCCTTTTCCACCAGCAAGCACCACATCGCCGCCGAGCTGCTCGCGGACGCGGCGGACGCGGCGGACACGGCAGGCACGGCAGGCACGGCGAACGGCGACCGCATCGATCCCGTGATCGGCCGGAACCGGGCCAGGGTGCGCGCCGCCGGCCAACCGCTGCTCGCCGCCGCGCGACGTACTCATGAAGTCCGCCACGACCTCACGCTCGAGCAGATCCTCGACATGATCGTCGCCATCGCCACGATCAACGGCGATCAGCCTTACCTCGAGCCGATCTTCCAGACCGCCCTCGACGGCCTACGTCCCCCGGCGGCCGATGCGAAGCCTTCGTAGGGCGCAGCACCACACCGCTGGGAGCAGCCTGACCCTTGCCGCGAGGGCCATCCGCTCGCATGCGCCGCTCCGCCGGCCTTCGGCGAGGTCCGCTTCCCGGGTCCACGTCGGAGAGCGAGCACGTCAACGGTCCGCCTGGCGAGTGTCTGCGCCGGCCTCATCTCGGCAGAGAGCCGCACACCCGCTATGCCTGCCAGCTGCGCAGTGCCATGTCGGCGATGTCCTGGAGTTCGTCGTGAGCGAGGCCGCCGGCGGCCTGGACGGCGATGCCGAACGCCACCGTCATAATGTATCGGGCCAGTCGCCCCGCGTCGGCGTCACGCGGGAGGTCTCCCTCGTCGACGGCGCGCTGGAGGCGCTCCTCAAGGCGGAGGGCCGCATCGTTCCGCCAGCCGACGAGCAGATCGTGCGCGGGCCGGCCTCCGTCGCTCGCCGCCAGCGCGCCCTGCACTGCCAGGCATCCAGGATGGCCCTCGGAAAGGGTCGTGGTGCGAACCGCTCCACGGAGGAGCGCCTCGGCCACCCCTCGTGCGGTCGGCTCCTCCAGGGCGCGCCTCGCGTAGGAGGCCGGCCCCTCGGTGTAGCGCTCCAGTGCCCTGCGGAACAGCTGCTCCTTGTTGCCGAAGGCCGCGTACATGCTCGTCTTGGTGATCCCCATGGCACCGGTCAGATCGGAGAGGGTCGCCCCCTCGTATCCCCGCTCCCAGAACACCTGCATGGCGCGCTCCAGCGCCTCGTCGATGTCGAATTCCCGAGGCCGGCCCATGACAGTATTCCGGGAACCACCCATGCCACAATTGTACTCCTCGGTACCGATCGCTACCGAGTTGCCGGTCATGCTGTGTGCGCTCTGCCGGACCGCCCGTGACATGGATGTGCTCCTGCCCTCGACGGCGTCCATCGCGGCGTCGAGGGCGCAGGAGCGGGTCGGGCTGCGTAGCCGCCTCATGGCAGCCAGGACGGCTCGCCCCGCACTGCTCGTGGATGTTCTGGTACGGCTCAGCGGGCGGCGAGGGCGCGCCGCATCCGCCACAGAGAGGCGCGCAGGTGTCCCGCCAGATCCGCGGGCACTCCCGCCTCCCCGGAGGCCGAGAGGATGTTCTCCAGACCGGTCGCCTGCATCGCGGGGTTGTACTCGTCCGGGACGGATTCGCTCACATCGGCACCCGCGACCATGATCGGGAGCATCTGCTCCATCCACGGCTGGAGCACCTCGCGCTTGAACGTGTCCACGTCGCCGCCTTCCGCGTGGACCAAGGCCACGGCGTGGTCCGTCCCGGCGCCCATGCCGTACATGCCGCTCAGCGCGGCCATGTCGTACAGTGCCGCGAACCCCGGGTCCTCGCCCACCCAATGAGGGCGGCCGATGGGAGCAAGCACGGGGGCGACACGGTCGAACAGGTCACGCGCACCGCTGTAGAGGATGAAGGCTCCCCCCGTCCCCACCGTCGGAGGTACGGCCATGATTCCCCCGGCGAGGAGGCTCACCCCGTACCGCTCGAGCCATCCGGCGAGTTCGCGTGCCTGCCGTACAGAGCCACTGGTGAGGTTGACGAGCGTCCTGCCGGCCAGCTTCGGCATGGCCGGCGCGAGCGTCTCGCGGACGCTGGCGTCGTCCAGCAGGCATGCGACCGTCAGGTCACCCGCCCCCACGGCGTCTTCCACGCTCGACGCCTCCCGGGCGCCGCGCGCAACGAGCCCACCCGCCTTCCCGGGAGTACGGTTCCAGAGCGTCACCTCTCGGCCGGCTTCGAGGAGGGCACTCGCGAGCGCGCGGCCCATGGCTCCCAGACCGAGGATGCTGATGCGTTCATGTGACATGTTCATGCAGAACACTGTTCATTCGGAACGGTACGTGCCACAAGAACGCACTTCGAAGTGCGTGGTTACCTGGAGGTTAGCCACCTGGCCCGCGCGCCGCGGCGACTCGCCCGCACGTGCGGCCATGGGAACAGGAGCGGCTTCGGGCGTGCTGAACGGGGAGCAGCGCGAGCGCTATCGCGCGGACTGCGTGGGCGTCATTGAGCTGGCCCGCCGGGCACCCGGCTGCCTCGACTTCGCCATCAGCGGGGACCTGGTGGATGCCGGTCGTATCAACGCGCTGACCTGAACCGAGGGCGGGCGCCGACTCGCCGGCGCCATCACGACCGATGGCCCTCATGTGGTCCCACGTGCTGAGCCCGAGGAGTTGAGGACCGTGGTCGGGCGGGATGGGCGCGGTAGTGGTGGGCGTGGGTGACCCGACCGGGTGGCGGGCTGGTGAGGACTACAGATCACTTCCGACGGGCAGGACAGACTGCAGCAGCCGCTCGTTGATCGTCGGGATCCCAGCCCGACTCCGGCAGGAAGAACCGCAGTCGCCGCGCCCGCGGACCGCGCGTGCCCGTCACCCGCCAGCCTCGGCCAGGCGGAACGGCCCGGCTTCTTTTAGGCTGCCGGTTCTCCTAGGCTGCCGGCTTCTTCATCAGTTCGACGAGGCTGGAGAAGCTGTCAGCCGCGTGTCCGGCCTTCATGCCGCGCCGGAACAGCTCGACCACGGCGGCTGGAAGGGCGGTGTCCACGCCCGCGTCGGCGTTGGTGTGCAGGACATGCTCGACGCTGGCCATGCCCATGGCCAGACGGTCCACGTCGCCGCCGTGCTCCCCGGCGTCGATGCGTTGCGCGTAGAAGGACAGGAAGTTCGGCATCGTCGCCATGGTCTCGGTGGCGTGCGGCAGGACGTCGGCCGCGGTGAGGCCGTTGGCGTCGGCCAGGGCGATGGCCTGCCAGTAGCTGAGCATCGAGGTCCAGAACATGACCATGCCGATCTGGTAGAACAGCGCGGCCAGTCCGGGGTCCTCGCCGCGGTAGTCGGTGCCGGTCAGTGCTTCGAGGGTGGGCCGGTGGGCTTCGAACGCGGACCGGGGGCCGCTGTAGAAGGTGTACGACTTGGGATTGCCGATGCCCGAGGGCGGCACGGTGACGCCACCGGAGAGTTGCACTCCGCCGTGCTCGGCGACCCACCGCGCTCCCGCGCGGGTCTTCTCCGGGGTGTCGGAGCTGAGGTTGACCAGTACGCGGCCGGTCAGGGCGCGGGCCGCGGGTTCCAGCAGGGAATGCACGGCGTCGTAATCGGTGAGGCTCAAGACCACGAGTTCGCTGGCGGCCAGCGCCTCCTCCACGCTGCCTGCTCGTACGGCCCCCTGTTCGACCAGCGCGTCCGCGCGGGACGCGGTGCGGTTCCAGACGGTGACCCGGTAACCCTTGTCAAGGAATGCGCGGGCCATGGCCTGCCCCATCGGCCCCAACCCGATGACGGTCACAGGCTGCTTGCTGCTCACGATGACTACCTCCGGAAGCAGGATTAAAAAGAACGCTCTACTCAGAGCATGTCAGGGACGATAGCACACTCTAAAACGAACGTTCTAACTAGTAAGCTGCGGTCATGGCCCAGACCAGCACCCGCGACCGAATCGTCATCACCGCAGCGCGCCTCCTGCAGCGCCAGGGCTACGTCGGCACCGGTATCAAGCAGATAGCCAGGGAGGCGCAGGCCACGCTCGGCTCCGTCTACCACTTCTTCCCCGAGGGCAAGGAAGCCGTCGCCGTGGCCGCCATCAAGCATGGCGACCAGGAGTTCTCGGCCCTCCTGCGGGCGGCGCTGGACAGCGAGGAGAGCCCGAGCGCCGCGGTGAACGCCTGCGCCCGCCGACTCGCCGAGGCACTACGCGAGTCAGGCTGGGTCGACGGCTGCCCGATCACTGCGGCGGCCCTGGAGACGCTTGGCAGCGATTCCGAGATCCAGCGCGTCTGCGCGGCCGCGCTGCGCGCCTGGGAGCAGCTGGTGTACGACAAACTGCTGCGCTCGGGCCTTGACGCCGAGGACGCGAAGGATCTGGCGAGCACGATCATCAGCACGCTGGAAGGTGCCGAAGTGACGGCCCAGGTCAACCGGAGCGAAGAGCCTTTGCGGGCGGCGGGCCGGCAACTGGCCCGCCTGGTCGGCTCTTACGACAAGGCTTCCAACCTCAGAGATCGTCCCTCATGTACGTGACAGGATCGCCGGCGTCGGTCTGGCTCACCCGAAGGGCTTGGCCGGCGACAGGCCCATCAGGGACTGGCCGGCGGCGAAGTCGGTCGGCAGCGAGACGTGGTCGCGGATCGGCGGCCACTGCCCGTCGATGAGGCGGAAGCCGTCCTTTCCTCCTGACCCGGGATCCGATCCAAGTCGAACGCGTGTCAGGACGAACCGTCCGGCCGGTCGTCAGCGAACGTCCTGAAGCCGGCAGGGCTCGGACAGGGCCAGCTGCCAGAGGCGGATCACTGCGCGCACGTGGCCGGGGGCGTCGCCGTCGGGCGGGAGGTCGAGCAGAACGCCGTGCAGTTGTGCCTCGATGCCCTGCACGGCCAGCAGGGCGTTCAGGTCGGGATTGGGGCCGCCGGCTCGCAGGCGCCGCAGTTCACCCGCCAGCGCGTGGGCGATCCGCCGTTCGGCTTGGCGGAGGCGGGTGACCAGGTCGGGGGTGCGGGGGGCTTGGTCGAACAGCAGCCGGTGCAGGCCGGGCCGGTCGGTGTGCAGGGTGGCCACGCACTCCACCAGGTCCGTGAGCAGGTCGGGCAGGGGCGGGCGATCCTCCGCGGCGCGGGCGAAGACCTGGGCGATCTGTTCAGTGCTCTGGATGAGGTAGTGCTCGGCCAGCGCGACCAGCAGCGCGTCCTTGTTCGGAAAGTACTGATACAGCGATCCGATGGACACCCCGGCGCGTTCGGCGATCTTGTTGGTGGTGGTGTCGGCGTAGCCGTGGCGCTGGAAAAGCTGAGCGGCTGCCTCCAGGATCGCCGCGACCGTCTCGCGGGAGCGCTGCTGGCGGGGCTGTTTACGGGGCGTGAGCACGATCCTCCAATGCGAGTACCGAAAACTGAGAATAGCTCGCAGTATTGAACGGCGGGCTCGTCGCCCCGTTCTCTCCCTGCTTCCCCTCCCGAACGGAGACGTCTTCGTGCTGCCCGACCTTCTGGCCTACGGGGTCCGGATCCTGCCCGGCCTGCTGCTGATCGGCGCCTGCTTCGCGCTGGCGCGTGGCGAGCGTGACCCGCTGCTGCGCATCATGACGCTCGTCTTCGGCTTCGTCCTGATCAGGGATGCGATGACGCCGCTGGGATTCTGGCGGCTCGGCGTCGCGGGAGCGGTTCCGTGGCTGCGCTTCACCGACCAGGTGGGCATCCTGCTGCTGTTCGGCCTCGGCACGCTGGCACTGACGTTGGGGGTGCTGCGCCTGGACGGTGAGCTCAGCTCCTTGGTGCGCTGGGGCCGGTTCATTCCGGTCACCGTCGGATGGGGCATCGGCGGCGGCGTGCTGGCCGCCGGCCCGGTCTTGCTGCTGTCGCCATTGACGCCGATCGCGCAGCGGGGCGGGAACGTCGCCGTCACGTTGCTGCCGGTACTGCTGGCGTTCAGCCTGGTCGGCAACCTCGCCGAGGAGGTCCTGTTCCGCGGATTCCTGCAGGGACGGCTCGAACAGCACACCGGCGCCACCCGCGCGGCGCTGCTGTCGGCGCTGCTGTTCGCCGCCTGCCACGCCTTCCTGGCCTCGACGGTCACCGACGCCGGCTGGCCGCTACTGGCCTTCACCCTGTACGAGGGGCTGATCTGCGCCTTCCTGCGATTGCGCAGCGGCGTCATCGCCGCGGCCCTCGCTCACGGAACCGCGATCTTCCTGCTGGCCAGTGCGCTGGTCTGAGCCACCGAAGACGCCGGGCGTCCCAAGGCAGGCGGGACGTCGCAGTGGATCGCGAGAAGGGGAAGTCGTGGAGTGCGCCGCGCCGGCTGTGTACGCCTTGGGCGGGAGCCCAGCGCCAAAGAGCCGACCGGATGCCGGATGGGGTCGTAGTCGGCGCGCGATGCGCCCTCGATGAGGAAGGGTCCGCCGGCCACACCGCAAAGGAGGAGAGGAGGACTTGCTTTCAGGCTCATCGGTCCTTCTTGTGACGGGTGGAGCCTCATGGCCGGGTGCGGGTGGCGGCCAGTGGCCGGTGAAAGCGCTCGAGCCGCCGTACCGGGCCGAGGAGACGATGCCGCCCCTCGACGGCTGGCCGATGCCGGCTCGGCCTCCGGCAGGATCGCGATCCTCGTGCAGAGTGCGCTGGCCGGAGCCGGACACCGGCAGCCCTTGATTCCCTCTCCCCCGGTGAGAATGTGGAATCCCCGATGAAAGAGGACGACGATGTCCCACACCCACGCTCAAAGCTCTGACGCGCGAACCCAGGCGATCGTACGGGAGCTGGGCACGATCCACGAGCGCGCCGCGAAGGACCATCAGGTGGGGGAACCCGGCCTGTACTCCCGCATCATGGTGATCGTCGACGATGAGATCCCTGCCGAGGGCGACGCGGAACGCTGCTACTTGACCCCGGTCGCGGCACCCCGGTCCGGTCAGGGCTACTACACCCTCACGGCGGCAGACGGCGCCCCATGTCCCGAGGACGTCAGCCCGGACGAGGCCAGGCTCTCACAGCAGGACAGCGAGGTCGCCACTCTGCTCGAAGCCTACGACTGGATCAGCGATCAAGGACTCAGCGTCGCCACCGAAAGCATCCAGGTCATCCTGATCAGCAACATCGGGCCATGCACGGGCTGCAAGGCCCGCCTCCAGATCTTCTACGCCGACCTCGTCGCCAAGGCCTCTGAGATCGGGAAGAAGGTTTCCATCACCGTCGCGAGCGTCTACAACACCGCCGAAGCCTCCCGGGACAGGACACGGGGCGACAAGATCGGCACGACGTACGGTTATCCGGATGCGGTGAAGACGCCATACAGCTTCTCGGGCCAGCAGGGAGCGTACTGGCTCTTCAGGCTGCCTGGGCTCAAGTGACGGTGCCGCCCCCGCCGGCCGCTTCGCCTCCACGACCGCGGTCGCATCGCGCCTGGACTGCGCGCCGGCCTCCTGCTGGTCGACGGCGATCCAACGGCGGACATCGACGCCACACTCGATATCGCCGGCGTGTGGCTGCGGGGCCGCCGGCTGGCCGGAAGGTGACCACCGACTGAGGCATCCCGTGCCCACGTGCCGCTCCGGGAACATGACCGGCCTGTTCGGCATCTCAAAGGGGGTCCGGCAAGGTGCAGTGGAACTCGTGCCGTCCGGGGCCGGCCTCGAAAGCGGGCTCTCCGGGCAGGTCGACGATGGCGGTCGTGTTCTGCGGGACGCGGACGGCGACGGTCAGCCGCTCCCCGTCGCGCCGCCAGTGCACCTCCGCCTCGCCGTAGGGGGTGTGGTGGGCGGCGCGGGCGTGGGTGAGGCCGCCACCGGGACGCGGGCGGACGGAGATGCGGCGGTAGCCGGGTCCGGCCGGGGCGAGACCGGCCACGGTGCGGTGCATCCAGTCCGCGACCGCGCCGAGCGCGTAGTGATTGAAAGAGGTCATCTCCCCCGGGTTGACCGAGCCGTCGGGCAGCATGCTGTCCCAGCGCTCCCAGATCGTGGTGGCGCCCATCGTCACCGGATACAGCCAGGACGGGCGGTTGCGCTGGGTCAGCAGCCGGTAGGCGGTGTCGTAGGCGCCGACCGAGCACAGGGCGTCGCAGATGAGCGGCGTGCCGACGAAGCCGGTGCCGATGCGGTGGTCGTCGCCGGCGACGAGCTCGACGAGGCGGCGTCCGGCGCGTTCGCGCTGTTCGGGGCCATCGAACAGGTCCACGGTCAAGGCGAGGGCGTAGGCGGTCTGGGTGTCGCAGGCCAGCCGGCCGGACGGGGTGACGAACTCGCGGCGGAAGGCCGTCCGCACGTGCCCGGCCAGCTCGGCGTAGCGGGCGGCGTCGGCGTCATGGCCGAGCAGCGCCGCCGCGTCCGCCACGACCTGAGCCGACCAGGCGTGGTAGGCGGTGGCGACGAGCGCCCGGTCGGTACGCGCCTTGCCGGGGTTGTCCGCGGGCGCGGCCGGGTCGAGCCAGTCGCCGAACTGGAAGCCCTCGTCCCACAGGTGGTCCCTGGTGAGGGAGGCGACCTGGTCCACCCACGCGGTCATGCTCGGGTACTGGCGCCGCAGCAGGCCGAGGTCGCCGGTGCGTTCATAGAGCGTCCACGGGACGAGCACGGCGGCGTCACCCCAGGCGGCTGTCGGGGAGACGCCGAACACCAGCGGCACCCACGGCACGTAGTGCGGCACGGTGCCCACCTGGGCCTGCTCGGCGGCCAGGTCGGCCAGCCACGACGACAGCGGCCCCGCGCAGTCGTACAGGAAGGCGGCGGCGGGGGCGAAGACCTGGATGTCGCCGGTCCAGCCGAGCCGCTCGTCGCGCTGCGGGCAGTCGGTGGGCAGGTCGACGTAGTTGCCTCGCATGCTCCAGACCACGTTGTCGTGCAGCCGGTTCAGCAGCGGGTCGGAACACTCGAACGCGCCGACGGGCCGCATATCGGTGTGACAGACCACGGCCACCACGTCAGCCGGGTCGAACGCCCCGGGCCAGCCGTCGATCTGCGCGTAGCGGAAGCCGTGCGTGGTGAAGCGGGGCTCGAAGGTCTCCGGCTCGGCGTCGCCGCGCAGCGTGTAGCGGTCCTCGGCGGCGGCCGCGCGCAGCGGGCGTACGGCGAGGGCGCCGTTCTCCAGGACCTCGGCGTGGCGCAGGGTGACGGTGTGCCCGGCCGGGCCCTGCACGCGGATGCGCAGGCGGCCGACGAGATTCTGGCCGAAGTCCACCAGGGTCTCGCCGTTCGGGCCGGTCAGCACCTCGGTGGGGGACAGCGTCTGGATACGGCGCACGGGCGGGCCCGTGGGCGCGACCAGCAGCGCCGGATCGTGGGAGAGGGCGTCGGCGGGCAGCCAGGAGGAGTCGTCGAAGCCGGGCTCGGACCAGCCCGCGGGATGCCGGCGCGCGTCGTGTTTCTCCCCGTCGTACAGGCCGGCCTCGGTGACCGGGCCGGAGGCGCAGCGCCACTCGTCATCGGTGACGATCACGTCGGTGGTGCCGTCGATGTAGGCGATCTCGAGCCGCGCGATGAGGGCGGTGCGCTCGCCGTAGATGTCGCTCTTGCCGCCGCCGAAGCCGACGCGGCCCCGGTACCAGCCGTCGGCGAGGGTGGCGCCGATGGCGTTGGCGCCCTCGCGAAGCAGGCCGGTGACGTCGTGGGTGCGGTAGCGCAGGCGGTGGTGGTAGCTGGTCCAGCCGGGGGCGAGCACGTCGTCGCCGACCACTCGACCGTTGATCTCGGCCTCGTAGACGCCGTGGGCCGTGATGTAGAGGCGGGCGCGCTCGATCGGGGCGCGCAGGGTGAAGCCGCGGCGCAGCAGGAGCGCGGGGCCGTCGGGCGCGCTGAGCAGTTCCGGCGGTGGCGCGGCGGCCGTGGCATGCCAGTCGGCGGGGTCCAGCAGGCCGGTTTCCACGTGCGACCACGCGCTCCAGTCGCTGGCGGAGCCGTCGGCGCCGTGCACCCGTACCCGTGCGGCGCGCCGTTCCCGCGAACCCAGCGGCGCGCCGGGCCACGGCACGAGCGCGGACTCGTTCGACTCGACCCGGCCGGTGGACAGGCCGTCGCCGAGTTCGATCTCGTATGCCTGCTGGGCCCAGTCCGGGATGTCCGTCGTGACGGTCCAGGACAGGCGCGGTTCGGGTTCGCCGATGCCGAGGGGGTCACGGTGGTGTTCGAAGGCAGGGGCGGAAACGTGCAGAGAGGTCATGTCATCCCTTGATGGCACCGGCGGTCATGCCGGCGACGATCTTGCGGTTGAAGAAGACGAACAGCACCAGCGGGGGGATCGTGATCAGGACGATGTCCATGAACAGCAGGTTCCACTGGGTGTTGTACTGGCTCTGGAAGTTGTAGAGGGTGACCTGCACGGTGGCGTTCTCGTCGCCGGGTAGCAGGTAGAGCGGGTTGACGAAGTCGTTGAAGATGTTGACCGAGCTGACCAGGATGACCGTGATGGTCACCGGCCGCAGCAGCGGGAAGATCACCCGGAAGAACAGCCGCATGCCGCTGCAGCCGTCGATCTGGGCGGCCTCGTCCAGCTCGCGCGGGATGGCCGCGACGAACGCGCGGAACAGCAGCATCGCGAACGACAGATTGAAGGCCACTTCCGCGAGGATCATCCCGGGCAGCGTCTTGAACAGGCCGAGCGCCTGCAGCAGCCAGATCGTCGGCACCACCGCGGGCGGGATGATCAGCCCCGACAGGACGAGGAAGTCGGCCAGCTTCGCGACCTTGCCCGGGCGGCGCTGCAGGACGAACGAGGCCATGGCGGCGAAAACGACGAGCAGGGCGACCGAGGCGACGGTGATGATGGTGCTGTTGACGTAGGCGCGCAGCAGCACGTAGTCGCGCGCCTCGATCACGGCCATGAAGTTCTCGACGACCGGCCAGCTGGTGGGCCAGGCGAAGTCCAGGTCGATGGCCTGTTCCGGGTCCTTGACGGCGGTCAGCAGCATGAGCCCGAACGGGACCAGGAAGATCGCGGTGGCCAGGACCAGCGCGACGACCTCGCCGCTGAGCCTTCTCAGTGCTGTCATGCGGTGACCTGCCTCTTGCCGAGGAAGTAGTTGAGCGGCACGGCGATGGCCGTGACGACGATGAAGAGGATCACGTTGCCGGCGGTCGACAGGCCGAAGAAGCCGGCCTGGTACTGCTTGTAGATGATCGAGGCGATGGTGTCGCTGGTGAAGCCGGGGCCGCCGCGGGTCATCGTCCAGATGAGGTCGAACGAGCGCAGCCCGCCGACGAACGACAGGATGATCACCGAGTAGGTGGCCGGCCAGGACAGCGGCAGCGTGACGTGCCGGAAGCGGTGCCAGGCGCCGCCGCCATCCACCGCGACGGCCTGGTAGTACTCGCGCGGGATGGTCATGATGCCGGCGATGTAGATGACGGTGGCCAGGCCGACGCCCTTCCACACGTCCACCAGCGCGACCGACAGCAGCGCGGTGGCGGCGTCGCCGAGCCAGTCGCGGCCGTCGACGCCGACCAGCGCGAGGGCCTGGTTGACCAGGCCGGTCTGCGGTTTGAGCAGCATGGCGAAGGTGATGCCGACCGCGACCGTGGAGACCAGCGTCGGGAAGAACACCACCGAGCGCAGGAATCCGCGCAGCCGCAGCCTGCCGGTGAGCAGTACGCCGAGCAGCAGCCCGAGCACGACCTTGAGGCCGCTGGTGACGACGGCGTAGATGATCGTGTTCTGGAAGCCGATGCGCAGGTTCTGCTCGGCCAGGAAGTCGCGGAAGTTCTGCAGACCGACGAACTCGCTGTCGAACAACGTCCAACGGGTGAGCGCGAAGTAAAAGGCCATCGCCGTCGGCACCAGGAAGATGACCAGGAACACGACCGCGGCGGGCAGGTAGAGCGCGTACGGGTAGGCCGCGTCGCGCCGGCGGCGGGAGGCGCGGGCGTGCGCCCGCCCGGGTGCCGGGCCGGGCCCCATGCGGGGCCCGGTGTCCTGCGTGGTCACCACCCTGCCAACCCCAGCTGCTTGGCCTGCTTCTCGACGTCCTTGTCGTACTGGGCGGCCCCCTCGGCGGCCGGGGTCAGGCCGGAGCCGACGGCGACCGTGATCTGCTCCAGCGACGGGCCCTTCACCGGCGAGACGAACTCCAGCGCCGGCGCCGTGGTGCCCTCGTCCACGTAGGCCTGCAGGTCCTTGGCCGCCTGGATGGCGTCGTCGGGCAGCTCGGCCCCGGTGATCCGGTACGGCCCGGCAGGCGGCACGGCCTTGGTGACGGCGTCGGCGGCGGCCGGCGAGGCGACGAAGGCCAGGAACTTCTTGGCCGCCTCCAGGTTCTCGGTGGTCTTGGCGATGTAGACGCCGGCCGGCTCCCAGATCGTGGCGCCGTTCTTGGCGGCGTCAGTGCCGGGGATGCCGAAGAAGCCGATGTCGGTGGCCGCCTGGGGCATGGTGGCGACGAACGGCGGGAGCTGGGCGCTCAGCATCGGGTAGTGCGCGCCCTTGCCCTCGGCCAGCAGCTTCATGCCCTGGTCGGCGGTGGCCGAGCCGAAGCCCTCCTGCAGGTAGCCCTTGGCGTGCACCTCGGCCAGGTGGTCGAAGCCGGCCTGGGCGGCGGGGGTGGTGGCGAACTTGGCCTTGTTGGCCGTGTAGTCCTGAGCGAAGGTCGGCACCGCCGCCTGCACGTTGTAGTAGTCGCCCAGCACGAACAGCTGCGAGGTCCAGGTGTCCTTGAACGTGCCGATCACCGGCGCGATACCGGCTGCCTTGATCTTGTCGCTGTTGGCCACGAAGTCGGCCCAGGTCTTGGGCACCTCCAGCTTGAGCTGCTCGTAGACCTTGCGGTTGTAGAGAATGCCGCCGCCCATGGCGGTGCCGCCGGGCACGCCGTAGACCTTGCCCTCCTGGCTGACCACGGGCAGGAAGTCCTTGGCCACGTTGGCCAGCACCGGGTCGCCGGTGAGGTCGACCATGGTCTGCGCGGGGTTGAGCGCCTGCAGCAGCGACCCGGAGTTGTACCAGAACACATCCGACATGTCGCCCGTCGACAGCCGGGTCTTGACGATGTTGTCGCCCTCGCTGCCTCCGGGCCGAGTCTCGGTCTCGATCTTGATAGTGGGATTGGCCTGCATGAACGTGTCCGCGAGCGCCTTGGCGGTGTCCACGGTGGCCGGGCTGTTGTCGATGAGGAACTTCAAGGTGACCGAGCCGGCGGCGGCGGTTCCCGAATCGGAGCCCGAGCCGCACGAGGTCAGGGCCGCCATCGCGAGAACGGCAAGGGCCGCTCCCGTCATGCGGTGCGAGGTCTTCACAACGCCCCTCCGGGTTCGTTGAAACGATTTAAGCGCCCCCCGATGCGAGTTAACGTAGGCGGTACCTGGCAGGCCGTCAAGAGTTTCCTTGGGGAACGGTCCCCTATCGTGACTGTTGTGAACAGGGGCTCAGCCATCCTTCAGATCGAAAAGATGGGTAACGTTACCCACCACGTCGGACCCATAGAATCGACTGGACGGAAGGTGGCACATGGTCACACGAGACCGGCGGCGCAGGGTGACCATCACCGACGTGGCCGAGCACGCCCAGGTCTCCACCACAGCGGTGTCGAAAGTGCTGCGCAACGCCTACGGCGTCAGCGAGGCCATGCGGCTCAAGGTGCAGGCCGCCATCGACGAACTCGGCTACCGCCCCCACAACGCGGCCCGGGCCATGCGCGGGCGCACCTTCACCATCGGCGTGCTCCTGCCGCACATCCGCAACCCCTTCTTCGCCGACATCCTCGACGGCCTGACAGATGAGATCTCCGCCAGCGGCTACCAAGCGATCATGGTCCAGAGCGGCGGCAACGACCCCGCGGCAGAGCGTCGGGCCAGTGACGCGCTGGTCGACCGGCAGGTGGACGGCGTCCTCTGGGTCGCCCCGGTCTGCCCGAGAGGACAACTGGAGAAACTCGCGAAGGACATCCCCCTCGTCGTGCTCGGCCGCCACGACCGCTCGGCGCTGTACGACTGCGTGCTCGACGACGACGAGGTCGGCGCCGAGCTCGTGGTCGAGCACCTCATCGCGCTCGGCCATCGCCGCATCGCGCACATCACGCAGAAGGACACCGTCGGGGGCCGCACTGCCCTGCTGCACACGATCAGGGCCGCGACCTACGAGCGGATGATGACCGAGCACGGCCTGGCCGACCACATCGCCATCGCCGCCACCTCCTACACGGAGGAAGGCGGCTACGACGGCGCGCGCGAGCTGCTGGTTCGCGACCCCCGCCCCACGGCCATCTTCGCCGGCGCCGACCAGGCCGCCTTCGGCGCCCTCGCGGCCGTTCACGAGGCGGGCCTGAGCGTGCCCGGCGACATCTCGGTGGCGGGCTACGACAACGCACGCCTGACCGGCCTCGCGCACGTGGCGCTGACCAGCGTCGACCAGGACGGCGCCATCATGGGCCAGACCGCCGGCCGGCTGCTGCTCGAACGCATCGCCGGCCGTACCGCCGCGGTCCGCTTCTCCGTCACCCCGACCCTTGTGGCCCGCCGTTCCACGGCATCCCCGGGCCCGTCCCTGCTCGGCGAGTAACGCGTTGGCCTGGGCGAACACCGTCTTCACGGCGTAGCGCCTTACCGGCCGCAGTCTTTGAAGCCCTGCCGGTAACCCTTCTGCCATCCGGTGGTGTACTCCTCGGAGCCGAAGGCGGTGGCGGCGCCGGGGCAGCCGTTGCGGCAGTCTTGAACGCCTCGGCGGTAACCCTCCGTGATACCCGCCTGGCACTCCTGATCGCACGGATCGGGGCTGCGCGACAGCGCGACGGCGTTCGCGGGGCCGAGGGCGATGGCGACGAAGACGGCGCAGGGCAGCAGGCGGTGCCGGGTACGCGACAACGTCGGCTCCTCTCGATCGTGGCGATGTTCCGGCAGGGCCGGCTGCTCGCGTGCCGCGACCCCGCGGGGCACCGTGCGGGCCCCGGCCTTTTCCGGCCGGTCACGAGTACAGGCGCACCTCTTCCTCCGGCTCGTCGCCGGTGTTGGCGCAGAGCCCGTGCGGGTCCGGGTCGTCGTCGCCCTGCCGGTCCTGGCACACCCAGGTCTGCCCGTCGACCTGCACCGTCAGGCCGGCGAATCCGCTGGTCCCCGGCGCGCTGCCGTCCATGGCCGCCTTGGCCACCTTCCTGGCGGTCTCGCACGCCCCTTTTCGGTCGTGGACGCTCTTGGCCACCACCGACAGCCCCACCGTGCCGCACTGGAACTCCTTGGCCGCGTCCTCTCCGGGCGCGGGGTCCCGTACGAACGGTGGGGAGGCGGCCGACCGGCTCTAGGGAACGGCTGACGCGGCGGGCAGGGCGGCGGCGACGGTGGCGGAGATCCCCGCAGCCAGCAAGGCGACGGAGACGCGAATCGAGATCTTGCCCATCTGGAACACTTCCCCCTGCGACGGTCCGGAGCGGGACAGGACGGTCTCAAGCCGGCGCGACGGCCAGATCCTGGAGCGGCTTCCTCAGCCCAGCGGCTGGAACTCCGACAACGACAGCGTCTCCCCTTCGTGGGAGCATTCGACGTAAGCCTGGTCGACCTCCCTTTTCTGTACGCAGGCCCAGCCGGCGCCGTCGACCTGCACCGAGACGGCCCGCTCCGCGCCGGCCGGCTGCGGAGCAGCGGCGTAGGCGCCGGCCACCGCCCCGGCCTCGGCGCACGCCTGGGCCATCTCCTGGTCGCTCTGCATCGTCATCTTCAGCCCGCCGGGCCCCTGCCCGCAGGCGAAGAGGTCACAAGCCGCGGGCCGGCCGGACGAGGCCGACACCGCCGGGGACAGGCCACCGGTGACGACGAGCGCCCCCGCAGCCAGGAGGGCGGAGGAGACGCGGATGAGGATTGTTCGCGTAGCCGGCATGTGGAACACCCCCGAAACGCTCGGAGTCGTTTCCGACCTCTCCAGCATGACCTGCCAGGCCGCTGCGCACGTCATGGGCGAGCGAGGAAAAGCCCTCGTCCACGAGGCGCGGACACTGGCGATCCAAACCCAACCGGCGCATCCGGTACGGGATGGCGGGCGTCCTGATCGCATGGCGGCAGGGCAGCGTGCGGGAGGGCTGTCACCCGGTTCAGCCGGGCGGCTCCGCCAGCCGCTCCGGCCGGGTCCAACCGGCCCAGCCGCGCTCGCGCATCAGCTCCCGCATCCGCTCCGACCGCGGGTTGGACTCGACGGCGAGAGCGTCGACAAGGTCGAGCGCCAGATCGTCGTGCGCCATCTCGCCGGCGGTGTGCGCCCGCTCGGCCCGGCCGGCCAGGATGTCGGCGACCTCCTCCAGACGCTGGTCGTCGCCTGCGTCGCTGTCCAACATCTCCGACAGGATCCGATAGAGCCGAACGAGTTGGGGGTCGTCGAGCTGCGCGAGTTTCCACGACATGACCTCGCGGATGCGGTCGGTCCAGCGAGCCGCGACCAGGATCCAAGTCCTTCAGGTGCCACAACCTGGCGACCAGGACGAGGTTCTCCCGCCCGCTGAGGACCCCGTCGACCGCCGCGAACTGCCCGGTGAGACTGATGGACCCGCGTACGTCGGCGGCCTGGGTCGCGACGTCGAAGCCGTTGACACGGGCGGTCCCTGTGTCGGCCCTGAGCAGCGTGGACAGGATCCTCAGGCCCTCTCGTGGCGGGAGAAGCCGCGGCTGCCGGGGACCAGGGCCGCCGCGGCGGGCGCGAGGAAGCAGACCAGCGCGCAGACGGCCAGGACCGGCCGCGGGCCGAAGGCGTCGATGGCCGGGGCGAGGAAGGCCAGTCCGACGGGGGCCAGGCCGTAGGAGACGAGGAAGTCGAGCGAGGAGACGCGGGCGAGCAGGCGCGGCTCCACCTCGCGCTGGGTGGCGGTGAACCAGGGCACGTTGAACAGCTCGATGCCCAGCCCGGCCAGCGCGTAGCCGGTGAACACGACGACCGGGTGCACCGGCAGCAGGAGGCCGAGCGGCGCGAATCCGTACAGGGCGAGGCCGGCCAGCGCGGTCCAGCCCTGGGCGCGCGGTTTCCACCGGGCCACGAGCAGGGCCCCGGCGAGCGCGCCGAGGGTGTAGGCGGTGAGCGCCGCCGCGAGGACCGCCTCGGTGCCGTACCGGTCGCGGCTGACCAGCGGCAGGGCCACGCCGGTGGCCGAGTAACCGGTGAAGATGACGGCGGCCAGTGCGCCCAGGCCGGCGAGGAACCACGGGTGCCGCCGCGCCTCGCGTACGCCCTCACCGAACTCCTCCAGCAGCCGGGGCCGCCGCACGTCGGCTGCCGGAGCGGGAAGTCCTCGCGGCGGCAGCAGCGCGGCGGCCAGCCACAGCGTCCCGGTGCCGACCAGCAGCCACCAGGTGTCCACGACGGCCGCCAGCAGCGCGGTGCCGGCCGGCGCGACCAGGGTGGTGACGCGCACGGCCAGCGTGATGGCGGCGTTGCCCTGCTGCCGCCGGCCGGGGTCCACCACCTCGGCGGTGAGCGCCTGGAACGCGGGCCGGCACGCGCCCTGGCCGGCGCCGACGACGGCCGCCGCCACGGCCATGAGCGGGACGGAACGGCCCAGCCCGAGCGCGATGAACGGGGTTGCGAGCGCGGCCGCCAGCCCGGCCCAGAACACGACGGCCCGGCGTGGGTACCGGTCGGCCAGGACCCCGCTGATCGGGACCGCGAGCAGGAAGCCTGCGGTGCGGGTGGCCAGGACGATCCCGAGGCCGGCGGCGGTGAGCGTGCGGTCGAGAACGGCGAGCCCCAGCACGAACGGCAGCGCCCAGGTCGCCAGGCCCGAGGCGGTGGTGCCGCACCACAGCAGGACGAATCGCCCCTCGCGCAGGATGGAGCGCGCTCGAGGCCGGGGCGGGTCCGCGTCGGTACGCGGTGATGCGGTCACGGGAGATGCTCCTCCAGAGGCTTCCTGCGTGCTCGACCGGTCACTTCCGGAGTTCGTGCAGGTATCTCGACCGGTCACTTCCGGAGTTCGCGCAGGTATGCGGCGAATCCTTCCAGGCCGTCGATGTTGCGCGGGCCGCTGATGCCCTCGTTGTAGTCGAGGACGTGGAAGCGGTCATTGACCACGGCGGGCAGCTTGCTGGTGGCCGGGAACTCCTTCAGGAACTCGATCTTCTCCTGGGCGGGCTTGTCCCCGTAGTCGAGGATGATGATGACCTCCGGCCTGGCCTGGACGACGGCCTCCCAGGTGACCTCGCTCCAGCGGGCGTCCAGGTCGCCGAAGATGTTCCGGCCGCCGGCGAAGCGGATGATGTCGTTGGGAGGCACCTGGCTGCCGGCGGTGAACGGCTTGTCGGTGCCCGAGTCGTACAGGAAGACAGGGATCGGATCGCCCTTGGGCGCCTGCGCGCGTACCGCCTCGACGCGCTCGCGGTAGCCGGCGATCAGCATTCGGGCTCTGTCCTCGACGCCGAAGATCCGGCCGAGGCGTTCGAGGTCGGTGTAGAGGGCCTCGAACGGGGTGACCCGCTCCGGGTGGCCGGGGTAGTTGAAGCACGACTCGGTATGCATGAAGCTCTGGATCTTCAGGCCGTCGAGGATCTCGGGGGTGATGCCGCGCTGGTCGCTGAAGCCGGAGCGCCATCCGGCGACCACGAAGTCGGACCTGGCGTCAACGACGAGTTCGCCGTTGAGCAGGTCGTCGCCGAGGAACTCGACCTCGGCGTACTCGCTCGCCCACGGCGATTCCGTGACCGGCGGGTTGGCCGGCGGCATCACGTAGCCGTGCACGTGGTCGGTGAGACCGAGGGCGAACATCTTGTCCGCGCTGCCGCCCTCGTAGACGACCGCGCGCTGCGGAGTGGTGTAGTCGACGGCCTGCCCGCACCTGTTGACCGTCACCTTGCGCGCGGCGGCGGGGGCGTCCTGCACCTGCGCGCCGCATCCCGTGAGCAGGAGCGTGCCCGCCAGGAGCGCGACGAAAGTACGTGTGTTCACGCGACGTTTCCTTCCATGGTCGTGGCCGAGCCCAGGTCGTAGAGCACCTGGGGGACTCCGGTCAGCGGATGCGTGACGACGCTCGCCTCGACGCCGAACACCTCGCGGAGGAGCTCTTCGGTGACGACATCGGCGGGCGGGCCGTACGCGACGAGGCGACCGTGGGACAACACCGCCAGCCGGTCGCACGCGGAGGCGGCGAGATTGAGGTCGTGCAACGTGACCAGCACGGTCAGCCCTGAGCCCTTGAGCATCGACAGCAGCCGGATCTGGTGGTGCAGGTCGAGGTGATTGGTCGGCTCGTCGAGGACCAGCACCTGCGGCTCCTGCACGAGCGCTCGGGCCACCAGGACACGCTGGCGTTCGCCGCCGGACAGCGACAGCACGCCACGGCTCGCCAGGTGCAGCACCTCCATCCGGGCCATGGCCCGCCGGCACAGCTCACGTTCCCGGGCGCTGAGCGCCTGGTTGCCGCGCACGTGAGGAGCGCGGCCGAGGGCGACGACCTCCTCGACGGTGAAGTCGAGGTCCGCCCGCCCTTCCTGGGTGAGCGCGGCGATCACGCGCGCGCTGTCCCGCAGCGGCATGTGTGACAGGTCCTTGCCGTCGATCCGGACCGCGCCGCCTGTCGGCCGCAACGCCCGGTACACGCACCGCAGCGCCGTCGTCTTGCCCGACCCGTTGGGCCCGATCAGGCCCACGACCTGCCTCGCCTCCACGGCGAGTGCCAGGTCCTCGACGACGGCGGCGCCGTCGATGGTCACCGAGAGCCCGTCCAGCAGCAGGCTCGTCATCAGCGCCCTCCGAACAGGTAACCGCGGCGGCGTAGCAGGACGACGAACACCGGTACGCCCACCAGTGCGGTGATCACGCCCAGCGGCAGCTCGCGCGGGGCCACCAGGGTCCTGGCCACCAGATCGGCCCACACCATGAAGACCGCCCCGACCAGCGGCGCGATCGCGAGCACGCGCCCGTGCGCCGCGCCCACCCACAGGCGCACCAGGTGCGGGATCACCAGCCCGACGAACCCGATCGCGCCGCTGACCGCGACCATCGCCCCCGTCGCCAGCGACGTCAGCACGAACAGGCCGCGGCGCAACCTGAGCGTGTCGACACCCAGGCTCACCGACGTCTCATCGCCCAGGGCGAGAACGTCCAGGCTCCGCGCGAAGCGGCGCAGCACCACGACGGTGACCGCGGTGACGACCGTCACGACCGGCAGCGCTCCCCACGTCGCCGCGCCGAAGCCGCCCATCGACCAGAACAGCACCGTGCTCGTCGACTCCCCGTCAGGGACGAAGTACACGATCAGGCTCATCACCGCCTGGAAGCCGAACGCCATCGCCACCCCGGTGAGCACCAGCCGCAGCGGCATCAGGCCCCCGGCTCCGCGCGAGGCCAGGTAGACCAGGGCGGAGACGAGCAGCGCGCCGAGGAAGGCGCCCGCCGAGACCGCGTAGATCCCCAGAGCGGTGAGCGCGCCCGTGACGCCGACCAGCACCGCCCCGGCGGACGCCCCCGACGACACGCCGAGGACGAACGGGTCGGCCAGCGCGTTGCGCACCATCGCCTGGATCGCGACCCCGACCACGCTCAGGCCTGCCCCCACGAGCACCGCCAGGAGCACGCGCGGCGTGCGCACCTGCCAGATGATCTGGTACGCCGTGACATCGTCGGCGGAGATCGAACCGCCGGTCACGGCCGCCCAAAGGTAGCGCAGCGTCTCCCCCGGCGGCACGGTCGCGGCGCCCAGGCCGATCGCCAGCAACACCGACACCGCGAGGACACCGGCCAGCGAAGCGACGATCAGGGGTGTCGCCGACGCCGTGGCGGACGGAGGGGCTTCAGCTCCGGGAACGGCCGGCAGGGATGCCACATCGGAGTCCAAGGAGCCCGGCTCGGGCAACGATCTCACAGCTGCTCCAGAAAATGAGAATCATTTCCAGGAGACCGTACCATCACAAATGCCCCATGCGCGTTCGGGGCGAGGGCGCTGGACAACCGGGCTAGTCTGCTGCCGCTGACCCGGATGCGGATGGGAGAGGGCGATGTCGCTGCCGAGCACCACCGACCGGCCGGGCCCGGAAGGCGGCCCTCCGCCGGAGTCCGGAGCGCGCCGGCACTCCGGCGGGTTCCGGCTGCCTTGGGCGTTCATCGTCCTGGTGGCCCTGCTGGCGGCGGGACGGTTCCTGCTCGCTCCCTACCTGACGGATCCGGCGTTGCAGACGTGGGCGACCGTGTTCGTGGCGGTGTGCGTCCAGGCGCTGCCGTTCCTGGTGCTGGGGGTGGCGCTGTCGGCGGCCATCACCGCGTTCGTGCCGCCGTCGTTCTGGACGCGGGCCTTGCCGCGGCACACGTATGCGGCGGTGCCGGTCGCGGGGGTGGCAGGGGCGGTGCTGCCCGGGTGCGAGTGCGCGTCGGTCCCGGTGGCCTCGGGGCTGATGGCCAGAGGTGTGGCGCCGCCGGCGGCGCTGGCGTTCCTGCTGTCCTCCCCGGCGATCAACCCGGTGGTGCTGGTGTCCACCGCGGTGGCCTTCCCCGACGACCCGTCCATGGTGGTCGCCAGGTTCGCCGCCTCGCTGGTGGTGGCCGTGCTGGCGGGCTGGATCTGGGCGCGGTTCGGGCGCGCCGCCTGGTTGCCTGCGCCTCGCCGGACGGTCGGGACCGGCGAGGGCAAGGTGAGCGCCTTCCTGGACGCGATGCGTCATGACCTGCTGCACGCGGGCGGGTTCCTGGTCGTCGGCGCGCTGGCCGCGGCGACACTCAATGTGGCGATCCCCCGAGAGTGGCTGACCGCGGTGGCCGGGGTGCCGGTGGTGTCCGTGCTGGTGCTGGCCTTGCTGGCGGTGCTGCTGTCGATCTGCTCGGAGGCCGACGCCTTCGTGGCGGCTTCCCTCACGGCGTTCTCCCCCACGGCCAAGCTGGCCTTCCTCGTGGTCGGCCCGATGGCGGACCTGAAGCTCATCGCCCTGCAGGCGGGCACCTTCGGCCGCGCCTTCGTCCGGCGATTCGCGCCACTCACGCTGGTCCTCGCGATCGGAGTCAGCTTCGTCGCGGGGTGGACACTGCTGTGAGCCGCCAGACGCAGGGCGCCGTCCTGCTGGTCCTCGGGGCGACGCTGCTGAGCATCTCCGCGTTCTCCACGACCTACCTCAACTACGTCAGACCCGGTTTCCGGCCGCTGATCGTGGGCGCCGGCGCGGTGCTGGCGGCCCTCGGCCTGCTGTCCGTCGTCGCCGACATGCTGGGCCGGCCCCGTGCCCACGACCACGGCTCGCGAGTGGCGTGGCTCCTGGCCGCGCCCGTCTTCGCCCTCGTGCTCGTCGCTCCGCCCGCGCTCGGCGCCTTCGCGGCCAGGCGCGATGACGGCTCGCCGGCACGCTCCAGGACCGCGGCCCATGACGCCCTCGCCCGGAGCGGGGTGACGGAGCTGACCCTGGGCGAGTTCATCGGACGCGCCTACGCGCCGTCGAGCCCGACGCTCGCGGGCAGGAAGGTCAGGCTGATCGGCTTCGCCGTCCCGGGCGAGGGCGGCAGGGGCTGGTACCTCACCCGGATGCAGGTTCGCTGCTGCGCCGCCGACGCCCTCGCACTGGAGGTCGCCGTCCACGGTGCGCCCGCACCAGCGGAGGACTCCTGGGTGGCGGTCACCGGAACCTGGGTGCCGTGGCCGGACGGCGTGCCCGATGAGTACGCGGTCCCGGACCTGACCGCGACCGAGGTAAGCGGCATCGAGCAGCCGACAGAGCCGTACGAGTAGGACGGAGATCATTTTGTGAACCGGGTCACGCAGCACCTGATCCTCCTCCTGCTCGGCGGAGCGCTCCTGAAGATCTCCGCCTTCTCCGCGGACTTCGCCAACTACGTCAAGCCGGGGTTCCGGCCCCTGCTGATCGCCGCGGGCACGGTGCTGATCTTCCTGCCGGTGGCCTCGGCGGCCTTCGACCACCGCAGGAGCAGGGGCGTCGCACGCCAAACGGAGCTCCGCCGCGCTCGCGCGATCGAGGAGGCGCACCTGGCGCGCCTGGTCGGCCGCGAACCGGTCATCCCCTCGCCGGCCCCGTCGCACCAGCATGGCCGTGCGGGCGGGCACCGGGTGGCGTCGCTGCTGATGATCCCCACAGCGGTGATCTTCCTGGCCGCTCCCCCGGCACTCGGCTCGTTCGCCGTCCAGCAGGCCGAGCAGGCCTCCCATACGCCTCCGCCCACCCTCGTCGAGGCTCGTCCCACCACCCTGAAGCCCGGCCGGGTGAACGTGCTGAGCATGATCGAGTTCGCCGATCTGGCCTGGGACGACCCCAGCGGCTCCCTGCGGGGCAAGACCGTCCGGCTGACGGGCTTCGTCGTGCCGTCCGGCCACGGTGGCGCGTGGTACCTCACGCGCATGCGGATCGCCTGCTGCGCCGCCGACGCCCTCACGATGCAGGTCGTGGTGAAAGGCGTTCCCGCACCCGAGACGGACTCCTGGGTGCGCGTCACCGGCACCTGGATCCCGCGGAAGGCGGGGGGAACGGGCACGTACAGCCCGCCGGAGATGACCGCTTCCCGCGTCGAGCGGATAACCCCGCCGGACGAGCCGTACGAGTGAGTCAGCGCAGGCGCCCGCGGACGGATCCGGAGACGATCTCCCGGATCGCCGTGAACACAGTTATCGTTTGCATGCTGGATCCGGACTTCGGCGGGAGATCAGGTGCGAGGACGAGCCGCGATCATGGTGACGGCGCTTCTGGGAGCGGTCCTTGGAGGGTGCGGCGCCCAAGGGCCCGGCGGGCAGGACCGGAGCCGGCTCACCCTGGCCGCCCCGCGCGACCTCGTCGCCGGGCCCGAGGACCCGTACTACACCCACCAGACGTTACGGGTGTGGGAGCCGCTGGTGACGGTGGACGACAAACTACGGCCCGCCCCCGCTCTGGCCACGTCCTGGGCCGTCGCGGACGAGGGGCGGCGCTGGACGTTCACGCTGCGCGAGGGCGTCGAGTTCAGCGACGGGACCCCGCTGACCGCCGAGGCGGTGGTGGCCAACGTCCAGCGGTTCCTGCGGATCGCGCCCCGGCAGTCGGCCTTCTTCAGCCTCGACGCCGGGATGGAGGCGGCCTACGGCAAGCTCGGCGACGTCCGCGCCGAGAACGGCCGGGTGGTGTTCGTCCTGAAGGAAGGGGTGGCCGACCTGCCGGGCAGGCTGGCGGGGTTCTACAGCATGGTCCAGTCGCCGAAGGCGTTCACCGCCTCGGGCGGCTTCGCCGGCAAGCCGGTGGGCACGGGGCCGTACACGCTGGCGGGCTGGACCAAGGGGCAGCAGGCCGTGCTCGCCGCCAACCCGCGCTACCACGGCGCCGCCCCCGCCTACGACAAGATCGTGGTCAGGGTGATCCCCGACGCCAACGCCCGGATCGCCGCCCTACGGGCCGGCGAGGTGGATGGGCTGATCGACAAGGGCGCGCTGCTGCCGGGCCAGGTCGCCCACGGTCGGCGGGGACAACTCCTTCCGCGTCGTCCGCAGCCCTTCGGTGCTGACGCACTACCTGACCTTCAACGCCTCCCGCGAACCGTTCTCCGACCCCCGCCTGCGCGAGGCCGCCGACCTGACCATCGACCGGCGGGCCATCGCCGACAAACTGCTCGCCGGCACGGCCACGCCGGGCGCGGCCTTCCTGTCGCCGGTCTTCGCCGACCTCGCCGATCGCGGCGTCACCGCCCCGTACGACCCCGCCAGGGCACGCGCGCTCGTGACCGGGGCGCGAGCGCCGGCCGAGCCCGTCACCATCCTGATCTCCTCCGCCGAGACCGGGCAGTTCCCCTACACCGACATCGCCGAGGTGCTGCGCGCCTCCTTCGAGCAGGCGGGCCTGCCGGCGAAGGTGACCGTGGCCGAGGCCACCAAGTCCGTGATGGAGGCCGGGGACTACGACGTCTTCCTCAGCGCGTACAGCGTGCCCAACGGCGACGTGGACTACCTGTTCCGCCGGTTCCTGCGCTCCGACGCGTCCTGGAACGTCGAACGCAGGCTCGGCTACCGCAACGTGCGATTCGACGAGCTGGTCGACCGGGCCGCGGCCGAGACGGATGCGGTCGCCCGCCGCGAGCTGTACCACCGCATCCAGCGACTGCTGGCCACCGACCGTCCGATGATCGCGCTGGCCTATCAGGACAATCCCATCGTGACGACCACCGATGTCAGCGGGATGACACAGAACGTTGCCTACGTAGCCGACCTGGGCAAGCTGGCGCCCCGCAGGTGACGGCCATCGTCCTGCGGCGCGCCGGAGAGCTCCTGCTCGTGCTCCTGGCGCTGTCGCTGCTGGTCTTCCTGCTGACCTCGCTCGCGCCGGGGGACCCGGCCGAGGAGATCCTGCGCCGCGGCGGCATCCAGCCCACAGCGGCAAGCGTCGCGTCACTGCGCGCCGAGCTCGGGCTCGACCGGCCGCTGTTCGATCAGTACCTGCGGTGGCTGGGCGCCGTGCTGCGCGGCGACCTCGGCCGCTCCTACACCGACCGCTCCCCGGTGGCGGCCGAGATCCTCGCGCGGGCGCCGGCCACGCTCCGGCTGGCGGGCGCGGCGGCTGCCGTCGCGGCAGGGCTCGCGCTGCTCGCCGCACTCAGACTCGCGTTCAGGCCACGGGCTCTCGACAGTCGCCTCCTCGCGCTCGTGACGGTGGCGATCGGCGGCATCCCTCCCTATATCGTGGGGATCCTGCTGATCAGCGGGGTGGCGGTCGGCTTGCGCGCGCTCCCCACCGGCGGCGACGGCAGCGCCGGCGCGGTGGTGCTGCCCGCACTCACCCTCGGCCTGGCCGGCGCCGCGACTCTGCTGCGGCTGCTCCGGGCCGACCTGTCGCGGGCCCTGCGACTGCCCTTCGTCAAATTCGCCGCGGTCAAAGGGCTGCGGCGGCGGCGGACGATCGCCGTCCATGCCCTCCGGGTGGCCGCGCCGAACGCGATCACCGCCGCGAGCCTGGTGCTCGCGGAGCTGCTGGCCGGCGCGGTGGTGGTGGAGACGCTGTTCGCCTGGCCCGGCGTGGGGCAGCTCGCCGTGGCGGCGATCAGGCAGCGGGACCTGCCCGTCGTGCAGGCGTACGTGCTGATCACCGGGGTCGCGACCGTGCTGCTCCTGGCGCTGACCGAGCTCTGCTTGTCGGCCTTCGACCCACGGCTGCGGCGCCGGTGAAGGGCCGCGCCGGGATCGCCATGATGGCGCTGGTCGTGCTGTTCTGCCTGCTCACACCGATGCTGACCGGGGACGACCCACACCTGCCCGATCTGGGGAGTGCCCTGCTGCCTCCCGGTCCCGAACACTGGCTCGGCACGGACCAGCTCGGCCGGGACCTCCTCACCCGGACGGCCGTGGCCGGCCGCACCTCCCTCCTGGTCGCGTTCGCCATCGTCGCCGTCACGACGGCGCTCGGCACGATCGCCGGCGCCGTGGCGGGACTGGTCGGCGGCGTACTTGACCGGCTGCTGCGCTTCGCCGCCACTGTGGCTCTTGCCCTGCCCGGACTCACGCTGGCGCTCGCGCTGGCGGGCGTCCTGCGGCCGGGGTTCCTCACCGTGCTGATCGCCCTCGTGCCGCTCGGCTGGGTGAACTGCGGCCTCGTCGCCCGCACGGCGACCCGGCAGGTGGTCTCCGCCGACCACGTCCTGGCCGTACGGGCCATCGGGGCGTCCCCGTACTACCTGCTCCGGCGCACCATCGGCCCGCACATCGCCGGCCCCGTGCTGACCGTCGCCACCGCCGACCTCGCCAGGACGCTCGTCGCCGTCACCTCGCTCAGCTTCCTCGGCATCGGGCTGCCCCCGCCCGACACCGACTGGGGCGGCATGGTCAGCGAGGCCATCCCGCTGCTCGTGGCCGCACCGCGGCTCGCGATCGTGCCTGCCCTCGCCCTCACCGTCACAGCGCTGGGCGTCGCGTTCATGGCGGACGCCCGCCATGAGGTGTCCGGCAGCGACCTTCATCACGGGTGATCGCCTGCCGCACCACCAGCGCCGATCGATCTCCCTAGCGGTTGACGGTTTACGCGATCGAATGACAATGATTATCATTTGACAAGCCCCGTCACCGACCGTTCGTAACGGAGAATGCCCATGTCACCCACCGGCATCGGCGCCGTCTTCGGCAGCGCCGCCACCCAGTACGCCGAGATCTCACCGCTGCTGTGGGATCGCATCGGCGAGGCGACGGTCCTGGCGGCCGGAGTCCGGGCAGCGAACGTGTTTTGGACGTCTGCTGCGGCGCGGGCGCCTCAGCCATACCGGCCGCTAAGGCGGCCGGGCCGGAGGGGCACGTGGACGCCGTCGACCTCGCCGGAGAGCTCCTCGCCCACGGCCGGCGCCGCGCCGCCGCCGAAGGGCTGCGGGGCGTGCGCTTCGTCCAGGCCGACGCCACCACCTGGGAGGATCACCCCTACGACGTGGTGCAATGCGTGCACGGCGTCTTCTTCCTGCCGGACATGGACGCCTCCGCCTCCCGCCTGACCGGGCTGCTCGCGCCCGGAGGGCGGCTGGTCGTCACCGCGTGGGCGCAAGGCGCGATGGAGGGCTTCGGCCGGCTGTTCGCCGAGGCTGTCGCGCGCGTGCGCGAGACCCCGACGGCTGCTCCCGCCGGCAAGCAGGCGGCGTCCCGGATCGACACCGAGGACGAGCTGGCCGCCACTTCCCTCATCGGGGCCGGTACGCGCTCGTGATCGGCGGCCCAGGTTCCCTGTCCCGTCCCGGTCACGACCGTCATGCGAACGCGTGGAACGGTACCCCCGTCGCCCTGGTCACGGGCTTGCACCGGAGCGCCCGCACCGCCGTGGTGGACCGGCTGCTGCGCCGCCATCCGGACGCCGTCGCGATCCACCACGACATGCGCCCCGCGGGTGAGGTGCTGGCCGAGCGGGTGGTGCGCGACGTCTTCGGCGTCCTGAGCCGGACCGAGGTGCGCCCGTCGCACGACCGCGTGACCTGTGCCGTCCGCGACGACCTCGTGCCCGAGCTGCTGCGCCGCGCTTCCACGGCGTCCCTTCTGGTGGTCGACCTGTGGGACGCGGTCGAGCCGCGCCCGGTGGCCGAGGCCCTCGCCACCCGGGAGGCGGCCGAGCGGCTGCGCCTGGCGTGCGTGCACACCGCGCTGGACGCCCGGCACGTGCCCGTGGCCCTCTGCCGGGGCGACCGCCTGGGCGAGACCGGCCGGGCGGCCCCCGGCGACGGCGTTTCCTGGCCGAGGTGCTGGCCCGGCAGATCGAGTACGCCACCAGCCTGTCCCTGCACGGCGGCGACGCCGAGGACGCCGAACTGTCGGCCGCCGTGCTCGCGCCCGTCCCGGCCTCACCGATGGCGCCCTGTGCGTGCGGGAGCTGGCCGAACGCGTCGATCCGGCCACCGCGCAACTTCCCGCCGACGCGCGGACCGGGGAGATCACCACGATGGTGTGGCACCGCCTGCGCCCCCTGCATCCGGTCCGGCTGTTCGACGCCATGGACGAGCTGGCGACCTCGACGGTCCGCTCCCGCGGCCGGTTCTGGCTGGCCAACCGCCCCCACCGCATGCTGGCCTGGGACGCGGTGGCCGGCGCGGTCTCCGTCGAGGACGTCGGGCCCTGGCCTGGAATCCGATCGTCGGTGACCGTGACCAGCACCTCGTCTTCACCGGCACCGACCTCGATCCGGCCCGCTTCCACGCCCTGCTCGACTCCTGCCTGCTCACCCAGGAGGAACAGGCGGCAGGCCCGGACGCCTGGGCCCACTACGACGACCCGTTCGCCCCCATCCTCACCATGAAGGAGACCGCGTGAAGACCCGCCGCGCCCCGCGCAGGAAGCCCAACCCCCTGCTGGACGTCGACTCCATCGACTACAAGGACACCAACCTGCTGCGCAAGTTCGTCTCCGACCGCGGCAAGATCCGCAGCCGCCGCGTCACCGGCGTCACCGTCCAGCAGCAGCGCAAGATCGCCAGAGCCATCAAGAACGCGCGCGAAATGGCGCTGCTCCCCTACGCCTCCCGGCCCAGCGCCTGACCCCTCGTCGAGTCGCTCCAGCGGCCCACCCCGGTGGTCGGGTAGCGCCTACACCGGGCAGTTCCGGGGGCCGACGCTCTGCCCGGCCCCGAGCACGGTGACCTGGACGGAATTCTCCGGCGTCGTGGCGGCCACCGTGCACACGATCTGCTCGACGGCCAGTGTGGACAGTTCGCCGGCCGAAGACGACAGGGTCACCACCAGGTGGCCGCCCGGCTTGACGGTCACCGAGAACGGGCCGGCTTCCGGCGGGACGTCGGTGGTGAGCCCGCGCGCCTGTTCCCTCCGGGTGGGTCCGGCTGCCAGCAGCGCGAGCGTGTCCTCACTGAACAGCGGACGGCGCTCGGGCCAGGGCCGCGTCACCGCGTTGGGCCGGCCGTCCTTGACCAGGTAGAGAGTAATTGTCGTGGTGAGTGCGACCGCTCCGCTCGGCGGCTCGCCGGCGGAGATGACGTCGCTGGGTCGCACGCCGCAGCCGGCCACGGCGACGAGCGATACGAGGCCCGCGGCGAGCACGCGGCGGGCGAGCCCGGTCCTCATTCGGGGCCTCCCCTGTCGATCTGCCCGTCCGGATCGTGTGCCCGGCGTGGCAGGCGGAGCGTGAAGACGGCGCCGCCGTCCGGGGCGTTGGTGACGGTGAGGTCGCCTCGGTGCAGGCGCGCGTTCTCCCGCGCGATGGCGAGGCCGAGGCCGCTGCCCTCGGACCTGGTCCTGGCCGCGCTGGCCTTGTAGAACCGGTCGAACACGTGCGGCAGCACCGTTGCGTCCAGCCCCGGTCCGTGGTCGCGGACCTCGACAACCATCCAGTGCGGGTCGGCGGAGAGCCGTACCGACACCGGTGGCTCGCCGTGCCGCAGAGCGTTGCCGACGAGGTTCGCGAGGATGACGTCCACCCGGCGCGGATCCAGCCGGGCCGTCACCGCGGGTGAAAGCTCGGTGTGCACCCGCTCCGGCCAGCCCCGGACGCGCAGGGTCGCGCGCACCAGCTCGGCCACGTCCACCTCGTTCAGCGCGAGGGCCGCGACGCCGGAGTCGAACCTGCTGATCTCGATGAGGTCGTTCACCAGCCCGGTGAGGTTGAGCGTCTCCTGGCTGACCAGCTTGGCGGCCCTGCCGGCGGGCTCGGGCAGCCGGGCCGCCTCCTCGTCGAGGACGTCGGCGACCGCGGCCAGCGCGGCCAGCGGGGTGCGCAGCTCGTGGGACACGTCGGCCACGAACCGGCGGGCGTCGGCCTCCATCTCGCGGAGCTGCTTGACGTGCCGTTCCAGCTCCGAGGCGGTGTTGTTGAACGTGTGTGCCACGTCGGCCAGCTCGTCGGAACCGCGGACCGCGATCCTGGTCCGCAGCTCGCCCTCGCCCAGCAGGCGTGCCGCCCGGCCGAGCTGGCGCACGGGGCGCAGCACGCCACGGGTGGCCAGCAGCGCGAGGGCGACCGCGAACGCCAGGGCCGCCCCGCCGGTGAGCCAGGCGGATGCGGCGAGCCCGTCGATGCTGCGCTGTTCGGGATGCAGGCTGCGCACGACGTAGACCTCGATGCCGGACGCCCGCGTCGGCCGGTCCCCCTCCACGATCAGCAACGGCGCGCCGATGATCAGGAAAGGGCTGCCCTGCCACACCACGCGTTGCCACACGATGTCGCCGTCGGCCACCGCCCGCCGCAACTGTGGTGGAAGCACCCTGGGATCCAGGCGACCCGGCGAGTGCGCCTCCTGGTAGACGGCGACCGCGGCGATGTTCCCGTCGGCCACGGTGGCGGCGATCTCGCCGAGCTCGGCCGGGCCCGGCGCCGCATTCCGCAGCGGGAAGAGCGTCTCCAGGCGGCTTCTCATCGTCAGCACCGCGGCGTCCTGGGTCCGCTGCAGGATGTCGTTGCGGGCCTGGACGTACATCCCGCCGGCCACCGCCGCCGCGGTGACCACGCACAGCAGCGCGAACGCGAACAACAGCCGGGCACGCAGCCCCAGGCTCAGCCGAGGTGCCACCGGCGGCTACACCGGCCCGAACCGGTACCCGAATCCACGCACCGTCTGCACGTAGACAGGCGCCGCCGAGTCGTCCTCGATCTTCGCGCGCAACCGCTGCACGCACGCGTCCACGAGACGCGAGTCGCCGAAGTACCCGTGCTCCCACACCGACTCCAGCAGCTGCTGGCGGCTGTGCACCCGGCCCGGCGTGCCGGAGAGCTCGAGCAGCAGGCGCAGCTCGGTCGGGGCGAGGCTGACCGGCACGCCGCGGTTGGTGACCACCAGCCCGGCCCGATCGATGGTCAGGTCGCCGTGCCGCTCCAGCTCCGCCTGGTCCCGGCCGATCCGCCGGAGCACCGCGCGGATGCGCGCCTCGAGCACTCTGGGCTGCACCGGCTTGACCACGTAGTCGTCGGCGCCCGCCTCCAGCCCGGCCACCACGTCCATGTCGTCGCCGCGCGCGGTCACCATGATGATCGGCACCTCTCCGACGGCCCGGATGCGGCGGCAGACCTCGAACCCGTCCATGCCTGGCAACATCAGATCGAGCACGACGACGTCGGGAAGGTCCGTACGCAGCCGGTCCAGCCCCTGCTCGCCGGACTCCACCGCGCGCACCCGGTGCCCGTGCCGGGTCAGGGCCAGGTCAAGGCCCTCCCGCACAGCCGGGTCATCTTCGATCAACAACACCCGCGACACGCCGCCGAGTTTCACAGCACGCTCCGTAGCTCGCCCACCGGTCAACCACTATCGGCCGGTCGTGTCCCCGCCTCGTGCGCGCCGTGTCATGGTCGTGTCACGGTCGCGCCGACGTGGCGCCGACGGTGGCGCCGTCGAGAAACGATGACATGCGGCGCACAACGCACGCATATTCGGCGCCAATCGTAGTCGCCATGTACGAACCACGCACCATCCCACCTCGGCCCCGCGACCGGCTGTTCGCCGCGGTCACGCTGGTGCTCGCCGTTCTTCTGCTGCCCGCGGCGTTCGTCCGCCACCCCGGCCGCGCCCGCGAACTGGCCTGCAACTGGGCGTTACGGATGCGCTTCCCCGCCGAGGACCTCACCGGGCTCACCGACGGCGCCATGGCGGCGTTCACCGCGGCGCGCACCAAGGCGCTCTGGCGGCACGGCCAGCTCATCGGCCTCACCTCGGGATACCGCGATCCCCTTGTCCAGCAGCGCATGTTCGACGAGGAGGTGCGCCGTTCCGGCTCCCCGGCCTCGGCACGGATGCTCGTGCTGCCACCGGCGGAGTCCAGCCATGTCAAGGGCATCGCGCTGGACGTACGCCCGCACGAGGGCGCGCGCTGGCTCGAGGAACACGGTGCCCGCTACGACCTCTACCGCATCTACGACAACGAGTGGTGGCACTTCGAGTACCGCCCGGACAGCGGCGGCACACCCCCGCCACGACGCCCCCACCCGGGCCTGGGCTACGTGGCCGGGAACGGGGACCAGCTGTAGCCCCGCTCCGGGGGCACCCACGTGTGCGACGTGGGGACATCGACGGGCTCGCGCCCGAGAACCGAACCGAGAATCCGACCAGCGCGCCCGAGGGGTTCGACCGGGCGTCCGAAGAGGAGTCAGCCGTATGTCGTCGGGGAGTGACAACACGTCCGGATCGCTGGGATGGCGCCTGCAAGCCACGCGCGAGACGGCGTTCGTGGGGCGGGAGGAAGAGCTCGCGGTCTTCACCGCGGCGTTGTACGGCGGCGGCTGCAGCGTTCTGTACGTGCACGGTCCCGGCGGCGTCGGGAAGTCGGCCTTGTTGCGGCGGTTCGCCGGCGAGGCCGCGGCGGCCGGGCGGCCGGTGTCCATGGTGGACGGGCGCACGTTGGAGCCGCCGGGGACGTCCGAGGCCGACCCGGTGCCTCGTGACGCGGACGCGGTGCTGCTGGTCGACAACGTCGACCGCGTTCACGGCTTGGAGGGATGGCTGCGCGAGCGGTTCCTGCCGCGGGTGCCCATGGGGGCGCTGGTGGTGATCGCGGGACGCTGTCCGCCCGATATGCGGTGGCAGGCGGATCCGGGATGGGCGGGGGCGCTGGAGGTGCTGCCGCTGCGCGACCTGCGGCCCGGAGACGCGCGGGCCCTGATGGACGCCCGCGGGGTGCCGGCCGAGCTGCGCGAGCCGCTGCAGGCGTTCGCCGGTGGTCATCCGCTGGCGCTGCTGCTGGGGGCGGCCGTGGCGGTGAAGGACGGCGGGGCCGGCCGGCGGTGGACGCCGGACCAGGACGTGGTGGGCACGTTGCTGGATCAGCTGGTGGGCGAGCTGCCTTCGGCGGCGCATCGGCGGGCTCTGGAGGTCTGCGCGCACGCGCACACGACGACGGAGGACCTGCTGCGGGCCGCCTTGCCGCAGGACGCCGGGACGTTGTTCGGCTGGTTGCGGCGGTTGCCGTTCGTGGAGTCGTGCAGTCTCGGGCTGTTCCCGCATGACGTGGTGCGTGAGGTGCTGGAGGCCGACCTGCGCTGGCGCGATCCCGAGGGGTACGCGGTGATGCACGACCGGCTTCGTGCGCATCTCGCGGAGAAGGTGCGCACGGCGAGCGATGTGGACGCGCCCGGCGCGGTGGCGGCACTGCTCTACCTGCATCGCGGCAACGGGCCGCCGGACGATTTCCGCGACGGGGGCGAGTTCGGGGAAGAGCTGTTGCGGCAGGAGGACGTCGGCACGCTGGTACGGGTGGCGACGGCGGCGGAGGGTACGGCGTCCGCGGACTGCGCCGCCTTCTGGGCCGAACGCCGGCCGGAGGCGTTCCGGCTGTACCGGCGGACCGGAACCGGCGAGCCCGTGGCCTGCTCCGCCTGGCTGCGCTTGGCGGAACTCGACGAGCAGGAGCTGGCGGCCGATCCGGTCGTGGCCGCGGCGTGGGCGCACGCGCGTGCCACCACGCCGTTGCGCGCCGGTGAGCACTTGGCGGTCGGCCGGCTGTGGGTGCTGCCGCCGTATCGCGGCCACGCGCCGGTGATGGAGGTGATCCGGTGGCGCATGATCGCCGATTGTCTGCGGGCCGAGCGCATGGCATGGTCCTGTGTCGCGCTACGGCATCCGAACCAGGCGTGGGCGGAGCGTTTACGGCGCTACGGGATGCGTGTTCTCTCCGAGCAGCCGCGGCTGGGCGATGACGCCCACACCCTGTTCGTTCATGACTGGCGCGCGGTGCCGGCGCGGGCATGGCTGGAGCGGATGAACCAACCGCTCGTCGCGGGCCCTGCCGGTGGCCCGGCCGCCGCCACGGCGGAGCTGGCGGTGCTGTCGCGGGCGCAGTTCGCCGAGGCGGTGCGCAAGGCGTTGCGCCAGTTGCCGCGGCTGGACGCCCTGGCCGCCTCCCCGCTGACGCGCACCCGGCTGATCGCCGAGCGGGCCGGGCAGGACCCCGCCACGGCACTGGGCGAGGTGCTCCGCCAGGCGATCGACGACCTGCGTGAGGATCCGCGTTCGGTCAAGTTCCACCGGGCGCTGTCCGCCACGTACCTGCGCGGCGCCCCCACCCAGGAGCTGGCCGCGGAACGGCTCGGCCTGCCTTTCACCACCTACCGCCGCCATCTGACGGCCGGCGTCGAACGCGTCTGCGCCGATCTGTGGCACCGGGAGCTGTACGGCACCAGCGCACCGGCGTACCGATCCGCCTGTGCCGCACCGCCGTGAAACGAACGCGGCCGAGGGCGTGTCAGCCGGCGAGCGCGAAGCCGGCCGCCGCCTCCGCGTGCAGTCGAGCGCTCGGCAGCACCGGGATGGCGCTGTCCTTCTCGCTGATCAGCAACTCGATCTCCGTGCAGCCGAGGATGACGCCTTCGGCGCCGTCGTCCGCGAGATCGTCGATGATCCGGGCGTACGCGTCCTTGGACGGCTCCCGGAGCACCCCGCGCACCAGTTCGTCGAAGATCACGCGATGGACCAGTTCCCGCTGCGCACGCCGCGGGACGACCACGTCGAAGCCGTGGGCGGCCAGCCGATCCCGGTAGAAGGGCTGCTCCATGGTGAAGTGCGTGCCCAGCAGACCGACCTTGCGCATGCCCCGGGCGCGGATCTCGGCGCCCAGGGCGTCGGCGATGTGCAGCACGGGCACGCTCACGGCCCGCTCCACGTCGTCGCTCACCCGGCTGAAGGTGTTGCTGCAGACGAGCAGGAGGTCGGCGCCGAGCTCCTCCAGTTTTCCGCCCGCGACGGTCAGCAGCGTACTCACCTCGTCCCAGCGGTCGGCGAAGATGAGGTCTTCTACGGTCGTGTAGTCGACCGACCAGATGAGGCTGTTGGCGGAATGGCTGCCACCGAGCCGCTCGCGTACCCGCTGGTTGATGATCTGGTAGTAGATCACCGTCGATTCCCAGCTCAACCCGCCGATGAGACCTATAGTGCGCATGGAACTCCGTTTCGCCAGCTTGTGCCGGCAGGCTAGACGGAACGCCTGCTCATCCAGAAGGCCAGAAACTGTCCAGCCGTCCGCTCGATCAGGCCCTCCATCGTGCCGTGTCAGGCGCCGGCCAGCGCACGGGCGCAGGCACCGAGCCCGATCTCGCTGGAGGCCTTGACGAGCACCACGTCTCCCGGTTCGAGCAGCGCGGTGGCCAGCCTGACAGCCCCGGCCACGTCGTCGACGGTGTGGACGGCCACTCCCTGGTTCGAGGACTCCGCCGCCTCCGCCATCGCGAGCGGATCCCCCGCTCCGACCGCGATCAGCACGTCGAAGCGGAGGTCGGCGACGAGCCGGCCCGTCTCCGCGTGCCGGGCGCGCGAGGCGTCCGCCTGCTGCCCCATCGCGCCGAGCACGGCGACGGTACGACGGGCGCCGGCCAGGGCCTTCACCGCCCGCAGCCCGGCCCGCATGGATTCGGGGTTGGCGTTGTAGGCGTCGTTGACGATGGTGACGCCGTCAGGTCGCTCGACGATCTCCAGCCGGCCCGCGGAGCGCCGCCGTGCGGCGTTCAGCCCGTCGGCGATCTCGGCGACACCCATACCCAGCACGGTGGCGACGGCGGCCGCGCCCAGGGCGTTGCTCACCTGGTGCTCGCCTATGAGGTCGAGCTCGACCGGGGCGCGGCCGGAGGGCGTCACCAGCTCGAACGCGGTCCGCGCCCGGTCGGTCATCCGCACGTCTTCGGCCCGCACCTGCGCCCGCGCCGACCTGCCGTGCAACAGGATCCGGGCCCGGGTGCGGCCGGCCATGCCCATGACGTACGGGTCGTCGGCGTTGAGCAGCGCGAACCCGTCCGCCGGAAGTGCCTCGACCAGCTCGCCCTTGGCCTCCGCCACGTCGGCCGGCCCGGTCCCCATGCGCTCCACGTGTGCGGTGCCGACATTGAGCACCAGCCCGACCTGCGGCGGTGCGAGCCCTGTCAGATACGTCAGGTCGCCCTTCCGGCCCGCGCCCATCTCCAGCACCAGGTACCGGGTGCCGGCATCGGCACGCAGCACGGTGAGCGGCAGCCCCAGCTCGTTGTTGAACGACCTGTCGGTGGCGACCGTCGCGGCGTGCCGTTCGAGCACCTGGGCCAGCAGGTCCTTGGTCGTGGTCTTGCCCACGGAGCCGGTCAGGCCGATCACGGCCGGGCTGATACGTTCGAGCAGGTGCTTGGCCAGCAGGCCGAGCGCGAGCTGGACGTCCCCGACCACGAGGGCGGGCACGCCGACCGGCCTCGAGGCCAGCACGGCGACGGCGCCGCCCGCGACGGCGCCGGCCGCGTGGTCGTGACCGTCGGCGCGGGCGCCGACCGTCGCGGCGAACAGGCCGCCGGGCGCCACCTCACGGGAGTCGACCGCCGAGGGCGCCGTCACCAGCGCCGCCGGGTCGCGCACGTCGTGGAGGCTCGCGCCGACGACCCGGGCGATCTCGTCCAGCGTCATGGGGATCACGAGCCGCTCCTGGCGAACGCCAGGTCGATGAGGCGGCGCAGCAGGTCCGGGTACGGGACCCCGCTGGCGGCCCAGGCCCTGGCGTAGACGGAACGGGCGGTGAAACCGGGCATGGTGTTGATCTCCAGCACGTACAGGCGTCCCGTGTCCTCCTCGTAGAGGAAGTCGACACGGGACAGGCCGTAACCACCGATCGCCCGGAACGCGCGCAGGGCCAGCTCGCGCACGTCCTCGGCCACGCGTTCCGGCAGCGCGGCAGGGATGGCGGCGATCTCGGCCCGGCTGAGGTACTTCGCCTCATAGTCGAGCCAGTCGCCGGGCACGATGAGCTCGCCGGGCACCGAGACGTCCGGCGCGTCATGGCCGCCGAGCACGCCGCAGATGACCTCGCGCGCCGTCACGCCCTGCTCGACGACGACCACCCGGTCGTAGGCCAGCGCCAGATCCACGCCCGCGCGCAGCTCCTCCATGGAGGTGACACGTGAGATGCCGATGGAGGAGCCCATGCCGGCCGGTTTGACGTACATCGGCCAGTCGAGCGACTTCACCAGACCCCCGCAGTCGGTGGTGGTGCGCCATTCGTGCTCGGTGAACCACACATGCGGGGTGACCGGGATGTCCTCGGCCAGGAACGTGCGCCGCATCGCGACCTTGTTCATGCCCACGGCCGAGGCCATGACGCCGCAGCCCACGTACGGGATGCCCAGCGTCTCCAGGTGCCCCTGGACGACGCCGTCCTCGCCGAACGGCCCGTGCAGCACGGGGAAGACCACGTCCGCCAGATCGCGCCGCAGCTCCACCGGCCACCTGCCCTGCCGGTCGATGATGACGGCGACGGGCTCGTACAGATCCCGCGGCAGAGCGTCGAGCACGGCCTGCGCCGACTGCAGCGACACCTCATGCTCGGCGGAGGGTCCGCCCGCCAGCACGGCCACGCGCACGCGTTCAGTCACGATCGATCAGCCTTCCTCAGTGGCGCGGAGACAACGCCGGCAGCGGTACGGTGTTCGCCGTCGCAGGGCCGGCCTGCAGAGTGTCGGCTCTCCGCCTGACCGGTTACCAGGCCATTCGCTGTCCGCTTCCTGACCGAAGCACACCCGCGGTGTGCCGCGTCCGGGTCGATTCAGGACGCTCCGGCGCGGCTGGTGCTGGTCCAGCCCGGCGCGCGGGGAGGCGCGGGCCTTGGAGGGTTCGGCCCTTCACACGAGCAGGAGGGTGGCCAGGGCCGGGCCGAAGGCGCCGCCCAGCTGGTAGCACAGGGTGAACAGGCTCACCGCGGTGGCCCGGTGCTCGTGCGGCACGGCCCCGCCGACGCGGGCGGCGTACCAGGCCATCGCCGCTGTGGCGGCGAACACCGCGAACGCGGTGGACGCCGCGATGAGCACCGGCTGCGGGGCGACCAGCGGCAGGGCGACGGCCACGGCCCCCGTGGCCGGCAGGACAGCCCGGGTGATGGCCGCGCCGAGCCGGGAGGTCCACCGGGTGAACAGCAGCGAGGCGGTCGAGCCGGCGGCCAACATGATGAGCGTCATCAGCCCGATCCGCTCGCTCGTCCAGTGGTGTTCCAGCAGCCGGGGCACGGTGTAGAGCAGCGCGAAGTAGGAGGTGGACAGCGTGCCGGCCGCCGCTGCCGCGGTGACGAACGCCCGGGAGCGTATGACCGGCTGGGGGACGAACCCGGCGGGCTTCATGCGGACGTGCAGGGTCAGCAGCAGGCCGGCCACGGCTGCGGCGGCGGCCGCCGCCAGTTCCAGACGCGGGATCAGGACGAAGGCGCTGACCAGCGTCATCACCAGGAGGATCCCGATGGCGTCGGTACGGGTGGCGGTGGCTTCGCGGCTGTCGTGACGGGGGGCGTGGCGGAGGACGGCGGGGACGGCCAGCAGCGCGGGCAGGGACAGCAGCAGCGGCACCCGCCAGGAGAACGCCGACAGTGTGGAGCCGGCCAGCGGGCCGAATGCGCCGACCAGGCCGACCCCGGCGGTGATGGCGCCTGCTCGCGAGGTGGTCCCGGCCAGGGTGATGGCGATGGTGACCAGGCCTCCTCCGCCGGCGGCCTGGGCGGCCCGCCCGGCCAGCAACGTCGGCAGCGTGGGTGCGCCGGCTACCAGGAGCGTGCCGAGGAGCACGAGCGCGGCGTTGACGAGCGCGGCGGCGCGGCTGCCGCGGGTGCGCAGCAGCGCGGCGGTGAGCGGGGCGCCGAGGACGCCGCCCCAGCCGAAGGCGGTGGCGGCCCAGGTGGCTTCGGCGGCCGAGACGCCCAGGGCACGGGCCAGCTCGGGGATGACGGTGATGGTGCTGTTGGCGCTGAGCGAGGTCGGCGTGGCCAGGAGAACGAGGTGAAGGACGGAGATTCGTCTCTTTTGCACGGTTGTCGCGATCACCGCCTCAAAGTATACCAATCAGTTTCCATTTGACACTGACTAGTGTACTTTGACGGTCGTCGACGAAAACGCATGAGGAGAGACATGACCGAGCTCGACGTCCTGGCCTTGTCCGGCAGCCTGCGCGCGGACTCCCACAACACGGCCCTCCTGCACGCGGCCCGCGCGCTCGATCCCGGCGGGTTCGCCATCGACATCGATCACGACCTGGGCCGGCTGCCCCTCTACAACCAGGACCTGGACACCGGCACCCCACCCGCGCCGGTCACCACGCTGCGCGCCCGCATCGCCGAGGCCGACGCCCTGCTGATCGCCACGCCGGAGCACAACGCCTCCGTTCCCGCCGCGCTGAAGAATGCCATCGACTGGGCCAGCACGGCTCCCGAAGGGCTGCTGCGCGGCAAACCCGTGGCCATCGCCGGCGCCTCACCAGGGCCGTTCGGCTCAGTACGCGCCCAGCTCGCCCTCCGCCAGATCCTGGCCTCGGTGGGAGCGGAAGTCGTCGTCAAACCGGAGGTGACGGTCTTCCACTGCGACACCCGCTTCACGCCCGACCGCCGGCTGACCGACCCCTACACCACCGACCTGCTGCACGAACTGCTCGACGCCCTGGCCCGCAAGGCCCGCCAGCGCGCCGGGCGCCCCTACACTGCACCGAGGAGTTTCCAGCGGGAAGGACGTTGATGACCCTGCGCCAGGCCGAGCCGTACGGCCGACCGGAGAAGCGCCAGGCGATCACCCGGGCCGCCCGCCGCGTCTTCGGCCGCGACGGCTACACCCGGGCCGGCGTGGACGCGATCGCGGCCGAGGCGGGGGTGTCCAAACGGACCATCTACCGGCACTTCACCGACAAGGAGCAGCTGTTCCTGACCGTCGCGCTGGAAGGCGCCGACGAGGTCACCGCGGCGATCGCGCAGATCATGGACCGGCACCTGCACAAGATCGTGGACCTGGAGCAGGACCTGATCGACTTCTCCCTCGACCGGGTCGCCGCGGTCACCGCCTTCCCCGACCACTTCGCCCTGGTGCGGGCCATCGAGGCTGAGGCGGCCCACATCCCGCCTCCGATCCTCCAGGCGTGGGTCGCCGCCGGCCCGCAGACCGGGCACCTGCGGCTGGCGCCGTACCTGCGCCGGATCGCCGAGCGCGGCCTGCTGCGGATCGACGACGCCGACGATGCCGCCGCCCACCTCACCCTGCTGACCGTCACCGACGTGAACCAGCAGACCTTCTACGGCGCCATCCCGCTCCCCCAGGAGGAGGTCACCCGGCTCGTCACCGCAGGCGTGCGGGCCTTCCTCCGCAGCTATGCGGCCTCCGCCGGGTAGCACGCCGGCACCGTGGTTCGCGCGGGCGGTGTCCGCTCGGGAGCCGGCGGACGTGTTCACCCCGTCGCCGGCTGAGGTGGCAGGCATACCAGCGGCTGGAAGCACGTAGACGTCCCTACGGTGGTGGCCGGGCAAATCCGCCCTGATCGGAGCCGGCAACACCGGCCAGGCGCTCTTTCCGCGCCCCGGAGGTCGTCGACGACGAGGACCGACCGTCGGCCCGCCAGGCCCGTGGTGCGTGCGTCGCGACCATGCCGGTTTCGCTCGGCACAAGGTCAGGCCGATCGCAGGCGGAAGGGATGTCCGGCCGCTCCTGGCCGCGGCACGGGAGGCGTTCCTCGCCGACGACGACGCCCATGTGGAGGAGATCGCCCGCCGGGCCGGCGTGGCTGTCGGCACCTTCTACCGCCACTTCGAAACGCGCGAAGCGCTCGTCGCGGAGGTGTACCGCCAGGAAGTCGCCGAGCTCTGCGCGACCCCCGCTCGGCTGCTCGCGCAACACGCCCCCGACGAAGCACTGCGCACCTTCCTGCTGCTGCTCGTGGAGCACGCGGCAGTAGGCAGAGGGATGGGCGAGGCGCTGGACGGCATCATGGCAACCGACTCGCCGGTCTTCGACGACGCGCGCGACGAGATGGCCCGCGCCCTCGACGAACTCCTCGCCGCAGGCGTCGCAGCCGGCCTCGTCCGCAACGGCGTCGAGGGACGCATCGTCCTGCGCGCCCTCGGCGGCATCTGCGGGATGCGCGCCAAGGGCTGGAAGGACGATGCGCTGCACATCGCCACGATCCTGTATGACGGGTTGCGCCACGACGCAGCGAAGCCCGGCTAGATCGACCGGACACACCCGAACCCAGCTGCGCCGGCGGAGCCGAGATCGTCCACCGCCTCCCCGGAGGTGGAGACGATGATCGGGAGCGGCCGCGATGGACGTGACCGGGACCGCCGCCGCGGCCATCCGGGGATGAGCCGCCGCGCGGACCTCGCTGGAGTTCGCGCAGGCCGTGTCGAAACTCCCGCGTACGCGGGGCCTGAGCAGCAACCGGCCGGCCAGCGGCGTCAGCGAGCCGTTGAGGCTCGGATCACCGCCACTGGCCGTTCCTGCGCGGGCGGGGGCGTCTCACGGAGCCCAGGGAGACGCGCCCCAGCCCGTCGTCCAGCGACGGAGTTTGTCGGGGTTGCGTACTACCCAGATGTGCTTGATCCGGTCACCCGCGACCTCGAACGCGAACACCGTCACGATGACCCCGTCCTGCTGGGCCACCAGACCGGGCTGACCGTTGACCGTACGTTCCAGGATTGTCATGTTGTCGGCCCTGTGGCGGGCGATCTCCACCCAGGCGCGCGCGATCTGCTCACTGCCTTCGATGGGGCGCAGGAACGTGATGGCGAGGCCGCCGCCGTCGGCGATCGCCGTGGCGTCGGGGTCGAGCAGGCCGATCAGGGCGTCGATGTCCTGGGCCTCCCAAGCCTGCTTGAAGTCCCTGACGACGCCGGCGGGCTGGGCCGCCGGCGTCGTCGCGGAAGGCTGCGAGGTCCGGATGCGGCGGCGGGCCGAGGAGGCCAGCTTGCGGCACGCCGCCGGGGTACGGCCGACGATCTCGGCCACTTCGGCGAAGGAGTGGCAGAAGACGTCGTGCAGGATGAACGCGACACGTTCGGCCGGGGTCATCGATTCCAGAACGACCAGGAAGGCCAGGTTGACCGACTCGTCCAGGGTGACCCGGTCGGCAGGGTCGGCGACGGTGCCGTCGGGGAGCGGCTCGGGGATCCATTCGCCCACGTAGGTCTCTCGCCGGGCCCGTGCCGAGCCGAGCAGGTTGAGGCAGATGCGGCTGGCGACCGTCGTCAGCCAGGCGCCGGGAGACTCGATGGCGTCCTGCTGTTGCCGGGACATGGCGTACCAGCGGGTGTAGGTCTCCTGCACGGCGTCCTCGGCCTCGGCCAGCGAGCCCAGCAACCGGTACGCGAGATTGATCAGGTGACGCCGCTCGCTCATGATCGCGTCCAGGCCCGGGTCGGGCCGGCCCTGCTCTGGCTCGGATCGGGTGGTCATGGCGCCGTCGGCTCCCTCTGTCGCGTCGGTCCTCACCAGTTCGACAAGACGGCGCACCGGAATGTGAGGCGGCGCACCGGCCTCACATTTCTGGGGGCTGCGTTGTCGAACTGCTGAGACCGCACTCATTCAGCTAACAGGAGCTCACAGACATCATGACCACCTCGATTCCGGCGACTCCGTTCGCCGACGCGGCACCCGTGCGGCGCCTGGAGCGGGCGGCCGCCGCGCTGACCGCGCACGGTTTCACCGTCGAGATCCTCGATGACGCCGCCGCCGCGCGTACCCGTGTCAGGGAGCTGATACCCGACGGAGCCAGCGTGTTGACCGGGGCCAGCGAGACCCTCCGCCTGTCCGGCATCGATGAGGACATCAACACCGGTGGGCGATATGAGGCCGTCAAGCCGCGCACCCTGACCATGGACCGCACCACCCAGATGGACGAGATCCGGCGGCTGCGCGCCAGCCCCGACGTCGTCGTGGGCAGCGTCCACGCGGTCACCGAGACCGGTTCCCTCGTGGTCGCCTCGGGCAGCGGAAGCCAGCTGCCCAGCTACTCCGGCGGCGCCGCCCGCGCGATCTGGATCGTCGGGGCGCAGAAGGTGGTGCCCGATCTGGGCGTCGCGCTGCGTCGCGTCGAAGAGCACTGCCTGCCGCTGGAGAACGCCCGCACCCAGGAGGCCTACGGGTGGCCCAGCGCCGTCAACCGCCTTCTCATCCTCAACGCGGAATACCAGCCTGGCCGCGGCACCGTCCTGCTGCTCCGCGAAACCATAGGATTCTGAACCGCGGCTCGGTGAACGATTCCGCGCTGCCTGAACGGCATCGGCCCGCGTGGTGTCCGGCTTTGATCCAGAAGTCGATGCACTCGGGTCGTCTCGCTGTGCCGTCGCGCTGGTCGTCAAGCCGGCCTACGACCAGTCCGCTGACGAGCGTTCCTCATCAGGCAGCGCCTACCGGGATCCGGTCCGTCGCGGGGACCGCCAGGATCAGACCGCCGACCGTGACCAGCCGGGCTGCCACACCGGTATCGCCCCGCACGGGCCCGTCTGGAGTCGTGATCAGGTGGCTGGAAAAGGATTGGACGGGTGCTGTTCGGGCTTGTAGCTTGCAGTTGACCGTGACACCGCCCGAGGGGGTGAGACCCATGAACGCTGTATCGATGTGGGTGCTCCCCCTACCCGTCACGGCCGGCGATTGACGTAGGTGTCGCCGGGAGCGCCTCGCCAACAAGGCACTCCCGGAAGGCAACACCTATGCACTCTTCGCAGATCCCCGCCGAGCCGCCGTCGAACGATACGGCCGAGCGCGACTTCACCGTGGGCGACGTCCCCGGGCTCCGGTCGCCGGCCTCCGACGCCGATCGTGCGCCCGCGTTCGACGTGATCATTGCCGGGTGCGGGCCGACTGGCGCGATGCTGGCCGCCGAACTGCGGCTGCACGACGTGCGGGTACTCGTTCTGGAGAAGGAAACCGAGCCCAAGTCGTTCGTCCGCATAGTCGGTCTGCATATTCGCAGTCTCGAGCTGATGGCAATGCGCGGACTGCTGGATCGCATCCTCGAACACGGAAGGCAGCGTCCGGCCGGCGGATTCTTCGCCGCCATCGCCAAACCCGCGCCCGAGGGCCTGGATTCCGCGCACGCCTATCTGCTGGGCATCCCGCAGCCGGTCATCGAACGGCTGCTCGAAGAACATGCGATCGAACTGGGCGCGCGGGTCCGGCGCGGTTGTGCGGTGGCCGGTTTCGCGCAGGACGGCGAGGGCGTGACCGTCGAGCTGGCCGACGGGGAACAGCTGCGTGCGCGCTATCTCATCGGCTGCGACGGCGGGCGCAGTACGGTGCGCAAACTGCTCGGCGTCGGCTTCCCCGGCGAGCCCTCACGGACCGAGACGCTGATGGGCGAGATGGAAGTGGGCGTGCCGCAGGAGGAGATCACCGCCAAGGTGACCGAAATCCACGAAACCCACAAGCACTTCTGGCTCAGGCCCTTCGGCGAAAGAATCTACAGCGTCGTCGTCCCCGCCGCGGGAGTCAGCGATCGCGCGGAACCACCCACCCTCGAGGATTTCAGACGACAGCTGCGCGCCATCGCCGGAACCGACTTCGGCGTGCACTCCCCGCGCTGGTTGTCCCGCTTCGGGGATGCCACCCGGCTGGCCGAACGTTATCGGGTCGGGCGGGTGCTGCTGGCCGGCGATGCGGCACACATCCATCCACCCATCGGCGGACAGGGCCTCAACCTGGGCGTCCAGGACGCATTCAACCTCGGCTGGAAACTGGCCGCACAGATCCGCGGCTGGGCGCCGGACGCGCTGCTGGACACCTACCAGGACGAACGTCATCTGGTCGCCGAGGACGTGCTGGACAACACCCGCGCCCAGATGGAACTGCTGTCCCCCGAACCGGGCCCGCAGGCCGTGCGCAGGCTGCTCACCGAACTGATGGACTTCGACGAGGTGAACCGCCACCTGATCGAGAAGATCACCGCGATCGGCGTCCGCTACGACTTCGGCGCAGGCCCCGACCTGCTCGGCCGCCGCCTGCGCGACATCGACGTGAAACAGGGCCACCTCTACGACCTGCTGCATCGCGGCCGCGGCCTGCTGCTGGACCGCACCGGACGCCTGACCGTCGGCGGCTGGTGGGACCGGGTCGATCACCTCGCGGATCCCACTGCCGTACTGGATGTTCCGTGCGTCCTGCTACGCCCCGACGGCCACGTCGCCTGGATCGGCGACGATCAGCAGGACCTGGACGACCACCTCTCCCGCTGGTTCGGCGAGCCCGCCACCTGATCCCGCCTGGGCAACCGAAAGGCCCCTGAGGAGGATCGGAACGGGCCAGTACCGACTGACCAGTAAGGCTGGAGGCAGCATCAGCCGCGGTGCTCTGACGCCGGGGCCGGCCTGCGAGGAGGGTCGGCCTCCGGGTGACGACCGGAAGGCGGCGGAAGGGCACCGCGGCATGGATCGGCGCAGGCGGCACATTGAGAGGATCTTCCAGAAACTCCCGAGCCAACGAACGGTTAGCCAATGCCGGTTACGGCCTGGAGGGCACCTTCGAGGAAATATCCTGGCCGAGGTGCGGCGGCAGTTCGAGGTCAACGTCTTCGGGACAGTGGCCACCCTGCAGGCGGCTCTGCCCCACATGCGCCGGCGCCGCCGCGGACGGTCCATGACACGCGCCGCGCGGTCCATCGACGACTACGACGCGTTGTTCACCCCCATTCGCGAAGCACGGCAGAAGGCGAGCGGGAACCAAGTGGGCAATCCAGCCAAGGCCGGGGAAGCCGTCGTGCACATCACCTCGGTCGACCAGCCGCCGGCCCATCTCGTCCTGGGTTCGGACGCGCTGCGGCTGGTCACCGCCGCGCGCATGGCCGTGGACGAGGACATCCGCGCATGGGAGACCCTCCCCCGTACGACCGACTTCGCCGAGGGCGCTCAGCTCTGATGCCCGGCCACCACCCCGCCCGGAGCCGACGTCCCACCGAACGCAAGGGCGATGTCCGAGAGCGGGCCATTCTGGACACCTGCGAAGCTCTGCTGGCGCAAAAAGGCTACGACGCCATGACCGTCGGCGACATCGCCCAGGGCGCCGGCATCACCCGCGGCGCCCTGTACTTCTACTTCGGCTCCAAGCAAGAAGTGGTCACGGCACTTGTGGCCCGGACCGTCGCGCACCTGTGGGAGCGGTCCCGGGCCGCCGCAGAGAGCGACGAGCCGCGCCAGGCTATCGCAGCAGCCATGCAGCGCACGGTCGAGCTGTGGAACGATCACGGCCTGGTCATGCGCACGGCCATCGACCTGTCGTTGACCGTGCCGGAGATCGGCGAGTTGTGGAACCATACCGCTGACTTGTTCAGCCGACTGCACCGTTGCTGACGACCAGGCCGAGGCGGAGGTCAACGCGTCCTGTATCACCGCGGCTCCTGAGGAACTCCTGACCGCGACAGCCCGGCTGGTGCTCGGAGAGGAGCAGGCACGGGCCCAGTTCGAAGCCGAGCCGACAGCCTTCCGCTGGATCTTCTATCGAGGCGGCAACGACGTCTGGGTGCGGCTGCTTCAGTTGCCCGATGGCCGCCGTCATGACAACGCCGGCACCGAGATCTGGTCGAGCCGGCAAACGATCGACACCCTGGCCAGAGCCGTCATCCGCTGTTTCGACAACGTCGCGCGACGTTATGACGAAGGCGGATACCACGGAAAGTGGGGAGCACCATTCCCTCGACTCGAACTCGAAGCCCTCAGGACTGCATGGCGCAACCACACCGCAGTCCCGTCCCAGCCCGAATAGCTGCTCCCACCTGTGAAGTTGCAGCCGAACCACGCATATGTGGCTCGAACATGTGCGCTTTGCCGAAGCTGTCGTTGGAAGCGATGGCCGGACTGTTCCTTTCCTCGCGTTCGGTCAGAACCTGGAAAAGCAACCCGGTGCCGGTTTCGTCAAGAACCGAACCGGCGGGGCGGGGCGCGGAGGCAGTTTCCGCCTATGGCCCGGCCGGCCCCTGACGAGACGGAGCCTCCCGCCGGACAACGGAAGGCCCCGGCGTCGCGCCTACAGCTCCCCGCGCTCGCCGAGCGGCGGCTCCGCTATCCGGTTTCCGGGCCGGTGGGGTTGTGTGATGGCCAAGGGTCGTGGCGCTTCACCTGGCGATCGGTTGGCTGGTGAGCAGGGGCCGGACTTTTTGAGCAGCAGGTCGAGGAAGCGCGGCGGCACAAGAAGGGCTGGAAGGCGCACAACTTGCTGGGCACCAGTCGCTGGAACGGCACAGCTTGGGACCGCCAAGAGGTCAACCACCGGTTCGCCGTGCTCGGCCAGCAGTGCGGCAGGGTGGCCACCAGGCAAAGGCGGCCGTCATCGGCCAGTAGAGTGATCACGATGATGGACGCGCGGTTGACCAGCCACTGTGACGTTTCCACGGCCCTGGCCCGCTACGGCGACCGGGAGCTGGCCGAGCTGCTGGAGCGCGAGGCCGTGCCCCTCGGCACCGGCATCGGCGGGGCGTCCGCGCGGCTCGAGGTCGGCGGCACCTCCGTCTTCGTCAAACGCGTGCCCCTCACCGAGCCCGAATTGCGCCACCCGCACTCGACGGCCGACCTGTTCGGGCTGCCGCCTTTCTGCCAGTACGGCATCGGCTCGCCCGGCTTCGGCGCCTGGCGCGAGCTGGCCGCGCACACGATGACCACCGAGTGGGTGCTGACCGGCCGGTTCCCCGGCTTCCCCCTGCTGTATCACTGGCGGGTGCTGCCCAACGCCGAGCCCGCCCCGCTATACGGGGAGCTGGCCGACATCGATCGGGCCGTCACCTTCTGGGAGGGCGCGCCCGGCGTGCGCCGCCGACTCCAGGCGCTTGCAGAGGCTCCGGCGAGCCTGACGCTCTTCCTGGAGTACTTTCCCCACACCCTGCACCAGTGGCTGGACGAGCGGGTGCGCGCGGGCGACGCCGACCGCGCCTGCGCCCTTGCGGACCAGAGGCTGCGTGAGGCCGTGTCCTTCATGAACGCGAGCGGCCTCCTGCATTTCGACGCGCACTTCGAGAACATCCTCACCGACGGGCGCCGCTTCTACCTGACCGACTTCGGGCAGGCCGTGTCGACCCGGTTCGACCTGTCAGAGGAGGAACAGGCCTTCTATCGCCGGCACCTCACCTTTGACCGCACCTACACGCTGACGTACCTGGTGAACTGGCTGGCCCGCGCCTTCCACGGCGCTGACTGGCCGGGGCGTCGCGAACTGGTGCGGGAATGGGCGGCGGGAGAGCGGCCGGCCGACGTGCCCGGCGGGGTCGCGGCCCTGCTGTCGCGGCACAGCCCGCTGGCCACCGTGCTGAACGACTTTTACCACGAGCTGCAGAGTGAGAGCAGGAAGACGCCGTACCCGCTGGAGGAGATCCGCCAGATTGCCGAACGGCACGCCCTGCCGCTCGAGTAAAGGTCACCCACCGCTTGAGGGAGCCGCACACGATCGGGGACGACGCTCCGCTCGGGTGAAGCTCACTCGCCGCGACGGTCCTCGCCTCAACGTCCAGGACCTTGCCCTGGCCAACCGCAGATTATCTGGGTTTGATCAAGCGCACTGGGTGGTCAGCCGCTTGAAGGGTTGTAAGGCACGCAAGGCAACGGCTGGCCTCGCTGCCGCGCCTGGCCCAGGACTAGATCCACAATTCCGGGACCTGTTGATGACCAACTGGGACCTTTCCCCTGTGGTGCGGGAGTATGCGGCCGTCAGGCCGCGTACTCGAGTAGTGGTGTGGCGTCAGTCCAGGGTCTCCTCCACGAGGTCGAGGTAGGCGTGTCCGGCGGTGATGTCGCCTGGTCGGCCGAGCGCCGCGAAACTGTCCAGCAGCTCGCGCAGCGTGGCGAGGTGGTCCTGCCAGGAGGCGCCGGGCGCGTAGGGGCATTCGAGGATCTCGAAAATCCGGGCGGTGTCCGGGGAACGGCGGGCAATCCGCTTGCCCGCGACAGGGACCATCGCCAGCCGCACCAGCTGGTGCTCGATGGGCTCCTTGGGGGTCTGCGGCTCGTGTTCGCCGGCGCTGAGCAGCTCAGCGAAGGTGGCAGGGAGCCGGTCGAAGCCCTGCCGATCCAGGACAAGCACGCTGTCGGCCGGCCATCCGGCCCGCGAGATCGGGTGAACATACCAGTCCACCTGGAGCGGAAGCCCGTCGACAACGTAGCCCAGACCGAGCGCCCTGGTGCCGCGAGGACCGTTGTGGCGACCGTCGAAGGCCACCGTCAGGACCCCCGGCCCGGAAGGCAGACGGCCTGGCACCGCGTAGTCGTCAAGGTGTGTGTCGTCCACGAACACCAGCAGGTCGATGTCGCTCCAGTCGTCAGCCCGGCCCGCGCCGAGCGACCCGACCAGAGCGGCGCCCGCCACTCCGGGGTCGTCGTGGAGGCCGGCGGTCGCAGCGCTGAGCCACCGGGACCGGATGTCAGCGAGACGGGGAACCGGCGGCACCGTGCTGTTGTCCGTGCTCATCCAGACATTTCAACGCCCCGAGCGAAGCGGCGGCAACTCATCAAGGTCGTCAAGAGGTCCATAAGCCGCGGGCAATGGCACCGCCGGACGCGCCGGGCGGTGCAGCCGCCGTCTGCGGGAGCATTCAGCAGCGCAGGCGGGCGATGTAGCCGGGGCCATTCGGGTCGTGGTCCAGGGCCTCCAGGGTCCACGCCGACTCGGCGACGGCGGCCGCGAGTTCGTCCGGTGTCGCGAGCCAGTAATCGAACCACGGCGTCGTCGTCGCACCCAGACGATCGACGGTCAGGCCCCGCGGTGGCTTTCTGCCGTATTCCGGCCAAGCCCCTGGCTGGCACCCCGCCCAGAAGCCGGATCGTCCAGCCACCGCCGGCCCACCCGGATGCCTGCCCGCCCGCCCTTCTCGGACCGGCTGGACAGGCACCTGCAAGGCTCGACCGTTGCGGAGCCGCGCCGGCCGCTCAGTTCCGCCGCAATGCCCACCTCGTGGCCGACGCCGCAGGTCACGGGTTGTTCCGCAGCACTCCCGTCAACCGGTCATAGCGGTAGACCCGCACGCTGGAGTCGGCGCGGTCCTGCAGCCCCTCGACCCGCACGACGAGCACGCCCTGGCGAACTCGGTCCTCGGTACTGATGCGGAGCCACGGCTCGCCGTCACGCAGCGCGGTGACATCCTCCACCAGACCGTCCCCGCGCCCCGCCGCGATGGCGTACGTACGGCCCTGCGGCGAAGCGATGTCGATGCCACCGTCCTGCCGGAGGGTGAACGTGACAACGAGATTGCCACGGCCGCCGTTCGCGTCACCCACGAAGTCGTACAGCGGCGCCGGATCGCCCACGTAGTACTTCAGCCGGCCCAAGCCGGTGACGTCCATGCCGTTGTAGAAGTTACGACCGGACGGGTCGAGCCAGAAATGCGGGTTGTGGGTGGGCGCACTGAAGTCCGGGCCGGAGTTGTACGAAATGTGCCAGTGCGGAGGGTTGTCGGCGTGCAACGTGTTGTTGGTCTCGATACCCATCAGCACGAACCGATGTCCCTTCGCCGCGGCGACGTCGACCATGCCGGAATCCCGCAGGATGGTGTGAGCCGCGACGAGCTGGTGAATCACCGATGCGACCGGACCTGCCGGCCACGGCACCGTCGTCCACGGACCCGCGGCGCGGTCAGGATCGTTGTGCTCGATCCGCCAGTTCATGCCTGGCGAGACGTCGGGATGGCTCCAGACTTGGAGCGTCGGCTGGTTGGCGTCGGGCGAAGACTGCGTCATCGGCAGCGTGAACGACCAGCTGTGCCTGTCGCCGGGAACGCGACGCAGCTTCAGCCGCGTGTCCTGGTGGACGACGGCCTCGACACGCTCATCCGGCCAGCGAACGGTGACCTCTATACCCGCGGCGTCCCGCGGGCCCTGTACGAACGTGTAGTACTCCGCGCGGGAAGCCACGGAGTACTTCTCACCGGGCAGGATCTCGTAACCGGCGGGCAGCACGACCTCGGGCCGGCTGGGTTCGCCGGGCCGGCTACGCACGACGCGGAAGGCCGCGTAGGCCGTCTCCGCCGCCGAAGCGGCACCGGCCAGGACGACCGACAGGCCGACAGCGGGCACGCCGGCCAATAATGCTCGGCGAGAGAAGAAACCGGACATGAGGACGTTCCTCTCAATCACATCTGGGGCTGGGCCGTCCGTCGCGCAGGGGGCACGCCTTCATCTTCCGTCTCGTACCTACCAGCGAAACCTCCCCCTCTCGAACGTTCGGTGAACAGGGGAGCATCTTCCCACGCCCCTTACAGCCCTGCTCAAGACCCGCACGGGCCGGTCTCCGATCGAGATGAGCGGACGAGTTCCCACGCTGGCGTCGTGCGGTCGGTCCTCAGCATCCCCACCGTCCCACCAGGCGGGCTTCGGTGTTGGAGGCACGGGCGGAGCCCGTGTTTGTCTTTTTGTTGTGTTGGCGATGTTTTCAGCTACCCGGCGCCCTTTACAATGTAGATTCTTAAGTGGTCATCGCTGTCCCGGGGTCCCGTCACGGGTTGAGCAACTCGCTGTCCGGGCCCAGGGCGATGCCCTGGGCGTATTCGGCTGCGAAGCCCGCTTCCCCCAGTGCCGCCCGCAGCGTCCCGGTGATCCGGTCCACGTCACCGCGCTCCGGCGCCGGGAGCGGCGCGCCTGCCGAGGTACGGGCCGCGGAGGCCGCGCCGAGCAGGCGCGCGGCCCGGCCGGGGTGTCCGGCGAGGGCCCGCGCCCCGGCGAGCCCTTCCAGGGCCAGGGCGATCGCCCGTGGATCGCCGGTGTCCCGGGCCGCGGCCAGCCCTTGCCGGTGCAGCGCCAGCGCCGTCTCGGCGTCCCCGCGCAGCTCCGCGACGAAGCCCAGTTCGGCCAGGATCAGCGCCGCTCCGTACTCCGCGTCGAACTGCCGGTTCCACTCCAGCCAGCGGCGCAGATACGACTCCGCCCGGTCGATCCCGCCCTGCCGGCGCGCCCCCAGGGCGAGCCCGATCTCGGCGAACTCCTCGGCCGGCTGGTCTCCCTGCTCGACGGCGAGGCGCCGCCCCCGCTCGTGGAACTCCTCGGCCCTGGCGTGGTCGCCGGTCAGCAGGGCGATCCTGCCGAGCTCGGACCAGCGCATCGAGGCGTCGGTCCACAACCCCAGGTCCTCGGCTGTGCGCAGCCCGTCCCGGTGCAGGCGGGCGGCCTGCGGATAGTCGCCCTCGATCTCCGCGAGCCGCCCGAGCACGGCTGTGGCCTGCAACCGCCCCCACTGGTCACCGCTCTCGTGGAAGAGTTCGAGGCTCTCCTCGGCCTCGCGCCGGGAAGCCCGCAGATCGCCGCACACGTACGTCTGCATGCCTCGGGTGCTGAGCCCCGCGGCGAGTGCCCAGCGGTCGCCGAGCGCCCGGGACTCGGTCAGCACCCGGTTGAGCAGCTTCTCGCCGACGGCGAAGTCACCGAACCGGGTGAGGGCGAAGCCGAGCAGCCACCCCGCCCTGGTCCGCTCGTGCGGGTCGCGGATGCCCTCGTACACGTCGAGGACGGCTCGGCTGTGGCGTGCCGGTCCGTCCGGGGCGCCGGACAGCAGGCTCATCCCGGTTCGCCAGGCCACGGTCCCCGACCGGTCCGGCACCCGGCCGGCCGCCGAGCCCGCCGCCGGACCCGCCGCGCCCTTGCTGCGGACGGGCTGGTCCTGCGGCAGGGCGAGGGCCAGGGTGAGGTAGCGGTTGGCCTCGGTGAGGCGGCCGCGCAGGAACCAGTACCAGGCCATCGCGTGGACAAGCCGCCGCATCAGGTGACCGTCGCCGTCCGCGGCGGCGCTGTCGAGCGCGCTGCGGATGTTGGCGGTCTCGGCGTCCAGGCGCCGCAGCCAGTGCTGCTGATCGGGGCCGCGCAGAAAGGAGCCGGCTTGCTCGGCGAACTCCGCGTAGTAGCGCGCGTGGGCGCGCCGTACCCGCTCGTGTTCGGTTTCCCGCAGCCGCTCCAGGAGGTACGCCGCGACCGACTCGAGCAGCCGGTACCGGGGGCCGTCGGCCTCGTGGGCGACCAGCACGAGGGAGCGGTCGACCAGACGGGCCAGCAGGTCCAGGACCTCGGCGGGCTTCACCCCGGCACCGGCGCAGACGGACTCGGCGGCCTCCAGGCCGCAGCCGTCGGAGTGGATGGCGAGTCGGCGCAGCACCGCCTGTTCGGCCGCGGTGAGCAGTTCCCAGCTCCAGTCGATCATCGCGCGCAAGGTCCGCTGCCGCGCCGGGGCGCCCCGATGGCCGCCGGTGAGCAGCCGGAACCGGTCGTCGAGACGCCTGGCCAGCTCTCGCACGCCAAGGACCCGTACCCGGGTCGCCGCCAGCTCCAGGGCCAGCGGGATCCCGTCGAGCCGGCGGCAGATGGAGGCGACCGCGCGGGCGTTGTCGTCGGAGAGGGCGAAGCCGGGCGCGGCCGCGGCGGCCCGATCGAGAAACAACCGCACCGCACTCGACGTGCGCAGCGCCGCCTGGTCGGCCGTGTCCGCGGGCAGATCGAGCGGGGGCACCGGCCACAGCTGCTCGCCAGGGAGGCTCAGCGGTTCCTGGCTGGTGGCGAGGATCCGTACGCCCGGGGCGTCCCGCAGCAGCGCCCGGGCCAGGCTCGCGGCTGCCTCGACGACGTGCTCGCAGTTGTCCAGGACCAGGAGCAGGCGCTGGGTGCGGAGCGCGTCGGACAGGCGGTCGAGCAGCGTGCGCGGCCGCCTGCCCTGCAGCGGGCCAGGACTGGCGTCGTCCCGGATTCCCAGCGTCGCCGCCACCAGCTCGGCCAGTTCGTTGCCCGTGGTGGCGGCCCCGGCCTCGGTGGACCAGGCCCGCGCGGCCAGTTCCACCAGCCAGACACCGTCGGCGTAGGAGCCGGTCAGCCCGGACACCACCTCCACCGCCAGGCGTGTCTTGCCGACCCCGCCGGGCCCTGTCAACGTCACCAGGCGGCCTGCCGCGATCAGCGTGCGAACCTTCTCCACGGCCTGCGACCGGCCGATCAGGCCGGCGTGCGGGGCGGGCAGGTTGGTGTGGCGGCGCGGGG
>NZ_SMKO01000340.1 GCF_004348685.1 Nonomuraea deserti
GGACGTTGCATGTGGATGAGCCGTCGCCGCATGTGGATTGGTCGGCGGGTGCGGTGGAGTTGCTGACCGAGGCTCGTTCCTGGGACGAGCTCGACCGTCCGCGCCGCGCCGCCGTCTCCTCCTTCGGCATCAGCGGCACCAACGCCCACGTCATCATCGAACAGGGCGACCCGGTCGTACCCGCCCCCGACGAGGAGTTCGACCTCCCCGCGGTGCCCTGGATCCTCTCCGCCAAGAGCCCCGAGGCGCTGGCCGGGCAGGCCGGACGGCTCGCCGCCTGGGCGACGCCCGACATCCCGATCACCGCCGCCGGCGCCGCGCTTGCCGCCGGCCGGGCCGCACTCGACCACCGCGCGGTGATCGTCGGCAGCGAGCGCGACGAACTGCTGGCCGGCCTGCGGGCGCTGGCCGGCGGCTCCGACGCGCCCGGCGTGCTCACCGGCAGCGGCCAGGCCGGCCGGCTCGCCCTGCTCTTCACCGGGCAGGGCAGCCAGCGGCCGGGCATGGGCAGGGAGCTCGCCGAGACGTTCCCCGTGTTCGCCGAGGCGCTGGAGGAGGCCTGCGCCCTCCTCGACCCGCAGCTGCCGTACCCGCTGCGCGAGGTGATGTTCACTGACCCCGGCGGTGTGCTGAACGAGACCGGGATGACGCAGCCCGCGCTGTTCGCCTTCGAGGTGGCGCTGTACCGGCTGATCGAGTCGTTCGGCGTGCGACCGGACGTGCTGATCGGCCACTCGGTGGGCGAGATCGCCGCCGCCCACGTGGCCGGGGTCTTCTCCCTCGCCGACGCCTGCACCCTGATCGCCACGCGGGCCCGCCTCATGGACGCGCTCCCCAAGGACGGCGCGATGCTGGCCGTCGCCGCGCCGGAGGCGGACGTCCTGCCGCTGCTGGCCGGTCGTGAGGACCGGGCGGGGATCGCGGCGGTGAACGGTCCGGCCGCGGTGGTGGTGTCCGGTGACGAGGCGGCCATCGCGGAGATCGAGAGCCGGACGGAGGCGCGAACCCGGCGGTTGCGGGTCTCGCATGCCTTCCACTCGCCGCTGATGGAGCCGATGCTGGCCGACTTCGCCGAGGCGATCGGCGGCATCACCTTCCACGAGCCGACCATCCCGATCATCTCGAACGTGACCGGCCGCCTGGCCGATTCCGGGCAGCTGACCGACCCGTCCTACTGGGTCGAGCACGTACGCGTGGCGGTGCGGTTCGCCGACGGCGTGGCCGCCGCCGACGCCGCCGTCCTCCTGGAGGTCGGGCCCGACGGCATCCTCACCGGCATGGCCCAGCAGGCGCTCGCCGACGGCGTCTTCATCCCCGCCGCGCGCAGGGACCGCGAGGAGGCCGGCGCCTTCGTCCAGGCCCTCGGACGGCTCCACGCCAGCGGCGTCACCGTCGACTGGGACGCCTACTTCGGCGCCGCCCCCGCGCTCCACGTCGACCTGCCCACCTACGCCTTCCAGCGCCGGCGGTACTGGCTGGAGGCGCCCGGCCCCGCCGAACGGCCCACCGAGCACGTCGGGCTGTTCGAGGTCGACTGGGTCCCGGTGCCCGCCGCCGGAGCTGTGCCTGCTGCCGGGCCTGCCACTGGGCCTGCCACTGGGCCCGCCAGTGATTCCGGCGACGTGGTGCTGCCCTGGGAGAGCCCCGCCGACGACGGGGACGAGCACGCCCGCGCCCGCGCGGCCGTGCTGCGCGTGCTGGCCGCCGTCCAGGAGCGGCTCGGCGGGAACCAGCCCGCGTCCGGCCGCCTCGTGATCGCCACGGAGGGCGCGACCGGCGACACCCCCGACCTCGCCGGCGCGGCCGTGTGGGGTCTGGTCCGGTCGGTCCAGACCGAGTACCCGGACCGGTTCGTGCTCCTCGACCACGACGGCTCCATCGACGGCCTCACCGGCAACCCCGCCGACGGCCTCACTGGCAACCCCGCCGACGGCCTCGCCGGTGGCCCCGCCGACGGCCGCACCGGCAGCCCCGCCGACGGCATCGTCGCCGCGGCCCTCGCCTACGACGAGCCCCAACTGGCGATCAGAGCCGGCACGATCCACGTCCCCAGGCTGGCCCGGCGCGACCAGCCGGCGGGCGACCCGCCCTGGAACCCCGACGGCACGGTGCTGGTCACCGGCGGCACCGGCGCGCTGGGCCGCACCGTCACCCGGCACCTCGTCGCCACCCACGGCGTACGGAACCTCGTCCTCGTCACCCGCGACCCGCGGTCGCCCGGCGCGGTCGCGGTGGCCGCCGAGCTGGCCGGACTCGGCGCGCACGCCGAACTGGTCGCCTGCGACGTCACCGACAGGGACGCGCTGGCCGGGCTCATCGGCTCCTGCGAGACCCTCACCGGCGTCGTGCACATCGCCGGCGTCCTCGACGACGGCGTCGTGCCCGCGCTGACCCCCCAGCGGCTGGACACCGTGTGGCGCACCAAGGCCGAGACGGCCTGGCTCCTGCACGAGCTGACCCGCGACCGCGACCTGTCCGCGTTCGTGCTGTTCTCGTCGTGCGCGGCCACGCTCGGCAGCGCCGGCCAGGCCAACTACGCCGCCGCCAACGCCTTCCTCGACGGCCTCGCCCGGCACCGCCGCGCGCTCGGCCTGCCCGCCACCGCCCTGGCCTGGGGACTATGGGACAACTCCGCCGGCGGCATGGCCGGGACGCTCGCCACCTCCGACCTCGCCCGGTGGGCCCGGCTCGGCGTCGCCCCGATGCCGCAGGACAAGGCGCTGGAACTCCTCGACTCCGCGCTCGCCGGGAACGCCGTCACGACGCTGCCCGCCCGGCTCAGCCTGGCCAACGTCGCCGAGCCCGCCCCGGTCATGCTGCGCGCGATGCTGCGCAAGCCGATCGAGCGCCGCGCGGCCGACGGGCCGGACGAGGTGCCGCTGGCGCAGGCCCTGCGCGGGCAGAGCCCCGAGCAGCAGGAACGCACGCTGCTCGACCTCGTACGCGGCCAGGCGGCCCTGGTGCTCGGGCACGTGACGCCGAACGTCATCAGCGCCACGGGCGCGTTCAAGGAGGCGGGCTTCGACTCGCTGACCGCCGTCGAACTGCGGAACCGGCTCAACACCGCCACCGGGCTGCACCTGCCCAGCTCCCTGCTGTTCGACTACCCGTCGCCGCAGGCGCTGACCGAGCACCTGCGCACCGAACTGCTCGGCGGATCCGCCACCGCCGCCACGGCGGTCCGCACGACCGGCCACGACGAGCCGATCGCGATCGTCGGCATGGCCTGCCGTTACCCCGGCGGCGTACGCTCGCCCGAGGACCTGTGGGAGCTGGTCGCGCAGGCCCGCGACGCGGTGGGCGAGTTCCCGACCGACCGCGGCTGGGACCTGGACCGGCTCTTCGACCCCGACCCCGGCAAGCGCGGCACCACCTACACCCGGCACGGCGGCTTCCTCTACGACGCCGCCGACTTCGACGCGGCGTTCTTCGGCATCTCGCCGCGCGAGGCCCTCGCCATGGACCCGCAGCAGCGGTTGTTGCTGGAGGCCTCGTGGGAGGCCCTCGAAGACGCCGGCATCGACCCCGCCACGCTGCGCGGCAGCCAGACCGGGGTGTTCACCGGCATCGCGCCCATGGAGTACGGCCCGCGCCGGTACGAGGGCGCCGACCACGTGGAGGGTTACCTCCTCACCGGCGGCCTGGCCAGCGTCGCCTCCGGGCGGGTGTCGTACACCCTGGGGTTCGAGGGCCCGGCGGTGACCGTGGACACCGCGTGCTCGTCGTCGCTGGTCGCGCTGCACCTGGCGGCGCAGGCCCTGCGATCGGGCGAGTGTGACCTGGCGATGGCCGGCGGCGCGATGGTGATGGCCTCGCCGGGCACGTTCGTGGAGTTCTCCCGGCAGCGCGGCCTGTCCCCCGACGGCCGGTGCAAGGCGTTCTCCGCCGACGCCGACGGCACCGGCTGGAGCGAGGGCGTCGGCGTGCTGCTCGTCGAGCGGCTGTCCGACGCGCGCCGCAACGGCCACCAGGTGCTCGCGGTCATCCGGGGCAGCGCCATCAACCAGGACGGCGCCAGCAACGGCCTGGCCGCTCCCAACGGTCCGTCGCAGCAGCGGGTGATCCGGCAGGCGCTGGCCAACGCCGGGCTGTCGGCGGCGGACGTCGACGCGGTCGAGGCGCACGGCACCGGCACGAAGCTCGGCGACCCGATCGAGGCGCAGGCGCTCATCGCCACCTACGGCCAGGAACGGCAGGACCAGCCGCTCTGGCTGGGCTCGCTGAAGTCCAACCTCGGCCACGCCCAGGCCGCCGCCGGTGTCGCCGGGGTCATCAAGATGGTGATGGCCATGCGGCACGGGGTGCTGCCTCAGACGCTTCATGTGGGTGAGCCTTCTCCGCATGTGGACTGGTCGGCGGGTGCGGTCGAGCTGCTGACCGAGGCCCGTCCGTGGGACCAGGCAGACCGTCCGCGCCGGGCCGCCGTCTCGTCGTTCGGCGTGAGCGGCACCAACGCTCACGTGATCATCGAGCAGGGCGATCCCGTCGACGAGACCGTCCGCGAGGACCCGCGGCTGCCGGTTGTGCCGTGGCTGGTGTCGGCGAAGAGCCGGGAGGCGCTTGGGGCGCAGGCTGGTCGGCTCGCGTCGTGGATCACGGCGCGGCCGGAGGTGGACCTCGCGGATGTGGCGTGGTCGTTGGCGGCGGGCCGGGCGG
>NZ_SMKO01000341.1 GCF_004348685.1 Nonomuraea deserti
GTATAAGAGACAGGCCGCACCCCGCGCCGGCAGTCGGACGGGCGGCACCTCGTCGACGTCCACGACCACCTGCGCGCCGAGCTCGCCCAGCTGCGCGACCTGGTCGACCAGGTCGCCGCGGGGACCCTCGACGCCGGCTCCGCCCGCTCGAAGATCAACACCCTGACCGTGCGCCAGAACAACTGGACCCTGGGCGCCTACTGCGAGTCCTACTGCCGGCTCCTCACCCTGCACCACTCGGCCGAGGACACCGCGCTCTTCCCCCGCCTGCGCAGCGCCGAGCCCGGGCTCGTCCCCGTGCTCGACCGCCTGGAGGAGGAGCACCACGCCATCCACAAGATCATCGAGCGGATCGACCGCGCCCTCGTCGCCCTCGTGGCCGAACCGGGCGGCCTCGGCGACCTGCGCGCCGCCGTGGACCTGCTCACCGACAGCCTGCTGTCCCACTTGTCGTACGAGGAACGCGAACTCGTCGATCCCCTGGCCAGGCACGGTCTCTAGCTGTATTGACCACGAGCGTTGTTAGCAAAGAGACATTGATCAAAAGAGAAGCCTCCGATGTGGTGAAGGCGTCAATTCTGCACCGCATGGAGGCTTCATGTCCCACCGTAACGCCCGGCTGACCAACTACGACCGCCGACTGCTCGTCGAGCGGGTCCTGACCGGGTGCCCCGTCGCGCACGTGGCCGGCAAGTAACACTCATGACTGAACCATCACCACTTGTAACGTCTCAATCACTATGATCGCGACCATTATGGCCCTCGATGCCGAGCAGTTGGGGATCGGTGACGCGTCGCAAGTCAAGAAGCAGGTTGCGTACGCCCTTGATGTCGCGCCGGTAGGGGCCCCTCAACGGCGTAGGTGAGGATATGGAGGGTCTTGCAGATTCGCCCGTAGTGGGCGATCGCCTCCCCGAGCGGGTCGGCTTGCCGTCCCGCTGGATCATGAACATCACGTCGTAGGCGCGGATCTCACCGGTGTAGACAAACACCACGACGCAGCCATCCACCGGCCGCCTTGATCGCGTACTGAACGGACGCAGCCCCAGAGGAATAACCGCCTCTGCGAAGCCTGAAAGTGAAAGAGGCTCCGGCTCCTTGTGCAACTTCAGCAACTAAAGCATGATCATAGTGCGGGCGGACTTTTAAGGAGATCGTCGTGGTTCTGAGTGATATCAGCGAGTTGTTGCAGGTCATGACAAGGGCCTGGCAGTCGGTAGGCGACGACAAGGACATCCGCCGACTCGAAACGATGGCCGAGACGCTGGACAGGACCAAGGCAGACCTGCAGAAGGTGCACGACCGCCTGCCGCCCAAGGTTGACGGCCACCGCTGGACCGGTGCGGCTGCCGACCACGTCAAAGATATGGAGTACCGGCATCTGAACCGCCAGGAGCTCGCCCGAGCGGTCGAGAATCTCAGAAACGGATCTCTCGTACTCCGCGAGGCGGCCAAGGCGTCCACTGCGTCCAGGCAAGCCATGATCGACATTCGCCAGATGTTGTGGACGAACATCAAAATTTCTGCCGCCATCGCCGCCGGCATGGGCGCGCTGGGCCTCTGGGCGCGATGGGCGATGGTCGCGCGCGCGTCGGGAAGCGCGGCCGTGGCCACCAGCGCGGTCGTCAGCAGGCACCTGCTCGCGCTCCGCGGCGTCGGCAGTGCCCTCGGCAAAATCGGCCGAATTATGGAGCGACTGCGCCTGATGCGCGGCCTCTCGCGTTTCGGGAACACCATGACCGCGACGGCCCGGAGCCCGATTATCCGCGGGGTGCTCCCGAAGGGCCTCGCTCCGTCGCCGACGACGACGCTCGCCGGCTCCTTCTTCCGCCCCGCGTGGTCCTCGATGGCCAACTACTGGGGCATGGGCGCCTTGTCCATGGCCGGAGGCTGGGTGGCGAACGGCTTCGGCAATCTGATCAACGGCCAGGGTTTCGTGACCCGGTGGGGCGGCTCGTACGTCGCGCTCGCCAAGTCAGGGCAGATGGTGGCGGGGCTGTCGGCGGCCACCCGGCTCGGCGCGGTCACCAACTGGATCGGCAAGAGCCCCAAGAACAGCATGATCATGGACACGGGGATGGGTGTCATCGCGACGGCGAGCCCGCAGTTCCTGATCGACCTCAGCCAGGGCAAGCCGCTGAACGAGGCGCTGCGGAACGCGGCGATCTTCTCCTCGGTCGGTGGCGTCTACAACACCGTCGCTGGCGCGACGCTGCGCAAGATTATCCCCGGCGGCAGCAATCCGGGGCTCACGCTGGCCCTCGGATCGTTCGGTTCCATCGCGTCCGGCGCGGCGCTGCGCGCCATGGTGCCGCTCGACAGCCGCCCGATGCCGGACTACTCTATGCGACCGTCGATGTACGACACCACGTACAGCACCCCGGGACACCCCGGTGTGCAGGCCCCATCGGTTCCCGAGTAGGTCACCGTCCGGCCGTCCGAGACCCTGTCGGGCATCACGGCGCGCGTGTACGACGCCGCAAGTGGCGGACCATCTACGACGCCAACCGTGACCTCATCGGCGACACCTTTGACACGCGGGAGGCTGCCAACCACGGGAAACCGGTGGCCGGCAGCCGGCCCTGCGCCTACGCGAGATCGTCCTCGATACGCCGGATGACCTCGTTCAGCCCGGCCTCGCTCTCCTCCATGGCGCGGCTGTGGGCGTCGACGATCCCGTCGAACCCCCGTCGCGAGCGCCCGGCGAAGGCGTCAAGCGACGCGTCAGCCGCGTCGAGCACGCCGGACATGAGCCGCTCCCGTTGCGCGTCGCTGTCGTCCTGCGCCCGCCGTATGGCCACCATCAGCTCATCAGCCAGATCACCGCTGCCCCGCTTCATGACGCGGGGGTTGAGACGGATGCTCAGCACGCGCCCGGACACGTCGGTGGTGACCCGCACGTGCCCGCCGACGCTCTCCCCCTCGCCGACGATCGCGTGGAGTTCCGCCTTGGCGTCCTCAGCCCGGCGCGCCGCCCGTTCCACGGCGTACGTGGCGTTGTCCAAATCGTCGAACCTGAACTCGTGTGTCATCGTCGACCAGCTTCACAATCCACTGACCAGAACGCTCCGCGCACCGCCGCCACGCCGGTCAGCCGCCGGGTTCGGCGGTCTCGTAGTTGCGTTCGACGGTCTGCAACATCCTGCCGGCGCCGGAGAAAGTTGCCTTGAGCGTCGACATGTAGCGGACCATCTCCCCGTAGAAGCTGGCGTACTGGTTGGACGTCTCCTCGGAGTCCTTCGGAAGGAGGCCGAAGGTCGTGGCCTCCGCCTTGGCGTTTTCCCGGAAATCGTCCAGGGGTCTCGCCAGCGCCCGTGCGGCGACCACGTAGTCGTCGCCGGACAGGTGCAGTCGGCGATGCTCGTAGCTGAAACCCTGCCCGGTCATACCGCCCCCCTTAAGGATGTGCCGCCGCTCACCGGTGCAAGTCGGCGAACGCTTGAGTCCAGCAGATGCGCAATAGCCCCTAAGTGATCCGTTAACCCAGAAGTTACATAACACACGACGCCCCGTCATCGGGGTGATCGTCACAAATCAATATCGACAAGCCGGACCATCCCGACAACCGGCCCCCTTCCGACGGCGGTGTGACCTCCAACCCTGGAGGCGCATGGTTTTTTGACCTGGGCGTCAGGGAGCAGGAGGGAGGAGGGTGAGCCACGACGGCATCGCCGCCCGCCTTAACATGTGAGGACGCCCGCATCGAGGCTCGAACCACTCGTGGCGCGAGCGAGACCGGACAGACGAGGTTGTCGCCAAACGACGATCCACGATGCAGGCCGAGCCTTTCAGCCGGGACACGGCGCTTGAGGCTATCGGACCCAAGGCGTCGGCCATCTGGCGGTGCAGATCGCCAAGGCGCGGGGGGCGCGTACGCGATTGGCACCGCCCGCGCCGCCAAGCACGACTTCGTGCGCTCACTGGGAACCGACGAGGTTATCGACTACACAGCCGTCGCGTTCGAGGAGGCCGTCGAGGCCGTGGACATGGTGCTCGACCTCGTCGGTGGCGACACCCGCCGCCGTTCGCTGGAGGTGCTGGCCGAAGGGGGACTGCTCATCCCGCTGCCGCGCGGGCTGGACGTCTCGCAGGAGGCGGCCGAGCGCGGCCTGCGGGTGGCGTCCATCATCGTCGAGCCCGACTACCGCGGCCTGGAACATCTGGCTGAACTGGCCGACTCCAGAAGGCTGAAGGTCAGCGTGTCCCGGGAGTTGCCGCTGGCACGGCCGCCGAGGCGCACCAGTACATCGAGGGCGGGGGCGCCACTGGCAAGACCGTCCTCACCGTGATCGCCCCGAGCTGATCACGGCGGACGGCACCATTGCGCCTGCCGAGCATCTCTTTTTTCAGCCTCCGGTTCGAAGTTGAGCAGCATACGAACGAAAGTCGCGTTAGCGGACCGGGCGGAAGCGGCTTCGCCGTGACATTCCGTTCCGGATTGGGCGTCCGAAGGATCGGACCGAATTTTGGCGCTACGAGGCGTACAGGCAACAGCTTGTCGGAACAGCCCGGATCAGTGAACCTATTTCAGCCTCACGCGGCCTGCTGGGCTACACGATGGTTTTGAAGGATGGCGATGGCCTTGCAGAGGTGGCCGGCCTTGGACGGGCTGCAGCGTAGCTTTCGGAGGATCTTCCAGCTCTT
>NZ_SMKO01000342.1 GCF_004348685.1 Nonomuraea deserti
ACTTCGCTGAGGCGATCGGCGGGGTCACCTTCCACGAGCCGACGATCCCGGTCGTGTCGAACGTGTCGGGTCGTCTGGCCGAGCCTGGCCAGTTGACGGACCCTGCTTACTGGGTGGAGCACGTGCGGGGTGCGGTGCGGTTCGCCGACGGGGTGGCGGCTGCTGGGGCGAGCCACTTCTTGGAGGTGGGCCCGGACGGGGTGCTGACCGGGCTGGCGCAGCAGAGCGTCGAGGACGCGGTGTTCGTCCCGGCGGTGCGTAAGGACCGTGACGAGACCCGCGCGCTGGTCGAGGCGCTGGGCCGGCTGCACGTCGAGGGCATCACCGTCGACTGGACGAAGGTGCTGACTCCTGGCCGGCTGGTCGATCTGCCGACGTACGCCTTCCAGCACGAGCGGTTCTGGCTGGAGTCGGGCAGATCGGTCGGAGACGTGACGGCCGCCGGGCTGAGCGCGGTGGAGCATCCGATCCTCAGCGCCGTCGTGCCCGCACCCGATTCCGACTCCATCACCCTGACCGGGCGGCTCTCGTTGGCCGCGCTGCCCTGGCTTGCCGACCACGTGGTCAACGGCACGGTCATCCTGCCCGGCACCGGCTTCCTCGAGATCGCGCTGCGGGCCGCCGCGGAGACCGAGGACTGTGAGACGGTGACCGAGCTGGCCATACAGGCCCCGCTCGTCATCACGCACGAGCACCCCGTACAACTCCAGGTGGTCATCGACGGCCCGGACGACGACGGGCGGCGCGGCATCGCCGTGTACTCCCGTACGGAAGGCGACCCCGCATGGCAGCGGCACGCCCAGGGAACCCTCGGCCCGGTCACCGCCGAGCCCGCTTTCGACCTCGCGCAGTGGCCGCCGCCCGGCGCGCGGCCCATCGATCTCGACGCCCTCTACGACGACTTCGCGGAGACGGGCCTGGAGTACGGTGACGCGTTCCAGGGACTGGTGGGCGCCTGGCAGCACGACGGCGCCGTCTACGCCGAGATCGTGCTGCCCGAGCAGGCACAGGCGGGCGCGGAGCGGTTCGGGTTCCACCCGGCGCTGCTCGACGCGGTGCTGCACTCCATCACGCTGGGGGACCTCCTGCCGCGTACCGAGCCGGGCCGGCCGTTCCTGCCCTTCGCCTGGTCCGGTGTCTCCCCGCACGCGGCGGGCGGGACGGCGGCACGTGTCCGTACGACGGCGAAGGGGCCGGGCGAGCTGGCGCTGAGCGTCGCGGACCACACCGGCGCGCCCATCCTCACGGTGGACTCGCTGGTGGTCCGGCCCGTCACGACCGCCCTGCAGGCGGGGAGCACCCCGTACACGCTGGACTGGGTGACCTCGACCGCCGCCGGGCCGGAGCCGGAGCGGGTGTTGATGCTCGACGACCTGTCGTCCCTGGGCGAGGCGGTCGGACCTGACCAGGAGGTTCCTGAGCTTGTGCTGGCGCCGGTCGGGTCCGGTGAGGGCCGCGACAGGACGTACGAGGTGCTCGCGCTCCTCCAGGAGTGGCTGGCCGAGGAACGGTTCGCGCGGTCCCGGCTGGCGCTGGTGACCATCGGCGCGGTGAGCGTGACCGACGGCGAGGCGCCGGACCTGTCCACCGCGCCCGTGTGGGGGCTGGTGCGCTCCGCCCAGTCCGAGAACGCCGGCCGTCTCGTCCTCGTCGACACCGACGAGCACCCCGAGTCTGCGGACACGATGTTGCGTGCCTGCGCGTCCGGCGAGCCGCAGATCGCCCTGCGGCAGGGGCGGATCCACGTCCCCCGCATCGTCCCCGTGACGAGCCCGCCCGCACCCGAGGGTTCGGGTACAGAGGCGGGAGGGACCGTGCTGCTGACCGGCGGCACAGGAGAGCTCGGCGCTCTGGCCGCGCGGCGGCTGGTCACCGAGCACGGCGTACGCCACCTGCTGCTGGCCAGCCGGCGCGGCCCGGCGGCGCCCGGCGCCGACGCCCTGGTGACCGAGCTGACCGAGCTCGGCGCGCAGGTCACCGTGGCCGCCTGCGACGTGGCGGACCGCGACGAGCTCGCCGCCCTGCTGGCGGGCGTCCCCGCCGAACACCCGCTGACGGGCGTCGTGCACCTGGCCGGAATCGTGGCCGACGGCGCCGTGACCTCGCTGACGCCCGGCCACATCGACCGGGTCTTCGGCCCGAAGGCGGATGCGGCCTGGCACCTGCACGAGCTCACCCAGGACCTCGACCTGTCGTTCTTCGTGCTGTACTCGTCGGTCGCCGCCACGGTCGGCAGCGCGGGGCAGGCCAACTACGCGGCCGCCAACGCGTACCTGGACGCCCTGGCCCTGCACCGCCGGGCCCGGGGACTGCCGGCTGTCTCCCTGCAGTGGGGGTTGTGGGAGTCCGACAACGGCATGGCCGGTGCGCTCAGCCAGCTCGACGTGGCGCGGCTCAGCAGGGCCGGGCTCGCGCCGCTCCCCGTGGCGGAGGGCATGTCCCTGTTCGACGTGGCGATCGCCCTCGACAAGGCCGTGCAGATCGTGGCGCGCCTGGACACGGCCGCGCTGCGCCGCCAGGACGAGATCCCCGCGGTCTTCCGCGCCCTGGTCAAGGCGCCGGCGCGGAAGGCGGCAGCGCCCAGGCGCGCGAGCGCGCGCGCCGACAAGGGCGCGCTGCTGTCGCTCATCCGGACGAACGTCGCGCACGTGCTCGGCCACGCCAACGCCGACACCGTGGACACCGGCACCGCGTTCAAGGACCTCGGCTTCGACTCGCTGAGCTCCGTCGAACTGCGCAACCGGCTCAACACCGCCACCGGCCTGCGGCTGCCCGCCACTCTGCTGTTCAACTTCCCCACCCCCGGCGAGCTGGCCGAGCACCTGTACGCGGAGCTCGGCGGCGCCTCCAGGGCCGAGCAGGCGGCCGTACGGACCGCGCCCGCCGACGAACCCGTCGCGATCGTCGGCATGGCCTGCCGCTATCCCGGCGGCGTGGCCTCCCCCGAGGACCTCTGGCGGTTGCTCACCCAGGCGGGCGACGCGATCACCACCTTCCCCGACAACCGTGGCTGGGACCTGGACGGCCTGTACGATCCCGACCCCGGCCACCACGGCACCAGCTACGCCCGCGAGGGCGGCTTCCTGCACGACGCCGACCGCTTCGACCCCGGGCTCTTCGGCATCTCGCCGCGCGAGGCGACCGCGATGGACCCGCAGCAGCGGTTGTTGCTGGAGACGTCGTGGGAGGCGATCGAGCGGGCCGGGATCAGCCCGAAGGCCATGCGCGGCAGCCGCACCGGCGTGTTCGCCGGTGTCATGTACCACGACTACGGCACCCGCCTGCCGCAGGCGCCGGAAGGATTCGAAGGGTTCGTGCTCAACGGCAGCGCGGGCAGCATCGCCTCCGGCCGGGTCGCGTACACGTTCGGCCTGGAAGGGCCGGCGGTGACCGTGGACACGGCCTGCTCGTCGTCGCTGGTGGCGCTGCACCTGGCGGCGCAGTCCCTGCGGTCGGGCGAATGCGACCTCGCCCTCGCCGGCGGCGTGACGGTGATGGCCACGCCCAACGTCTTCGTGGAGTTCTCCCGGCAGCGCGGCCTGTCCGCCGACGGCCGGTGCAGGGCGTTCTCCGCCGATGCCGACGGCACCGGCTGGGGCGAGGGCGCGGGCATGCTGCTGGTCGAGCGGCTGTCGGACGCCCAGCGCAACGGGCACCACATTCTCGCCGTCGTACGCGGGACCGCGGTCAACCAGGACGGCGCCAGCAACGGCCTGACCGCACCGAACGGCCCCTCCCAGGAACGGGTGATCCGGCAGGCGCTGGCGAACGCCGGGTTGTCGGTGGCGGACGTGGACGCGGTGGAGGCGCACGGCACCGGCACGAAGCTCGGTGACCCGATCGAGGCGCAGGCCATCCTGGCCACGTACGGGCAGGACCGGGACCAGCCGCTCTGGCTGGGCTCGCTGAAGTCCAACATCGGTCACACGCAGGCCGCCGCCGGTGTGGGCGGTGTGATCAAGATGGTGATGGCCATGCGGCACGGGGTGCTGCCCCAGACGCTGCACGCCGACGAGCCGTCTCCGCACGTGGACTGGTCGGCGGGTGCGGTCGAGCTGCTGACCGAGGCCCGCCCATGGCACGAACGGGACCGGCCGCGCAGGGCCGGCGTCTCGTCGTTCGGCGTGAGCGGCACCAACGCTCACGTGATCGTCGAGCAGGGCCCGGCCGTTCCCGAGCCCGCCGCTGCCGTGACCGCTCCCGCCCTGCCCGCCGTGCCGTGGCTGATCTCGGCCAACGACACCGGCGCGCTGCACGAACAGGCGGGCAGGCTCGCGGCCTGGGCTTCGGCGAACGACGTCGAACCCGCCGTCGCCGGTAAGGCGCTGGTCTCCGCGCGGTCGATGCTGGAGCAGCGTGCGGTCGTGGTGGGTGCTGATCGGGACGAGTTGGTGGCGGGGTTGCGGGCGCTGGCCGAGGACGCGTCGGTTGCGATCTCGGGGAGTGGTTCTGGCGGGAAGCTGGCTCTGTTGTTCGCGGGTCAGGGCAGTCAGCGGGTCGGGATGGGTTCGGTGCTGGTTGAGCACTTCCCGGTGTTCGCGGAGGCGTTGGAGGAGATCTGCGCCGGGTTCGAGCCGTTGTTGCCGCGTCCGCTGCGTGGGGTGATGTTCTCCGATT
>NZ_SMKO01000343.1 GCF_004348685.1 Nonomuraea deserti
TCGGCGCCGTGCTGGCTGAACAGACCGACGAATGGGTCGAAGCCCGCCGCTATATGGGCCTGGACATCCTGGCCAAAGCCCGCGTCCGGCTCATCGCCGGCGACACACCGTCCCCGAATCCGATCCCACAGACACTTACCGCCTAACCTGCAGAAACAGGATCACGCGAAGATCGATTCATACACCACGCCCGTGGACGTGACCGCCCATGCCAGCCGGATTCAGATGGCACCCCCAGAAGGACGGCGCGGCTTGGCCCACACCTCCTCAGGAACCGCTCTGCCCGCGCAGTCGCCGGCCCGCGAACACCAGCAGCGCCACCGCGCCGGTGGTGAGCAGGGCGTTGCTGAGCAGGTCCTCTGCCAGGCCGATCGGTGGGGTGGGCGGCACCTGGGTGGTAATGGAACGCCACGGGAACGAGTGCCAGGCGTAGGTCAGCATGGCCCCGCCGGCGAGCGCCAGCCGGTGTTCCTGTGACCAGCCGGCCCGGCGTGACCAGCGCAGCAATACGACGGAGACGGTGACGAACAGGGCCAGGTAGAGGACCACGCTGAGCCACGCGGGGACGGGGATCGCCAGCCAGGGTGACAGTCCGGTGGGGTCCACCGCGTACAGCAGCACGAAGACCGACCCCGCCGCCAGGGCGAACGCGCCGGCCGCCCACGGACTCGGGGCGCGGCCGGGCAAGAGGACGGCATCCAGGGTGTTCCGGGGCAGGCGGAGGCCGATGACGATGATCGCGGCGATGACGATCGCGGCGCCGATGCGCTGGGCCGCGGAGACGTAGTCCGTGTTGACGCTCTGGGAGACGACGGAGCCGAGGATGACGAGGGCGTACAGCACGCTCACGACCGTGAGCCCGGCCCTGCCCAGCCATGGCGTGGTGCGCCGCGAGCCGGCCAGGCTCTCCATGACGGCGATCGGCACGCTGATGCTGAACACCGTGTGCACGCCGACCATGAACATCGTCCATGGCCCGGCCAGGCCGAGCGCGAGGATGAAGCCGTAGTCGAGGATGCGCGCGCCGGCGGCCCAGTCGGGGTTCCACAGCGTCTGGGTGACGAAGGCCTCCTCGATCATGCCGTACGCCAGCGCGAAGGTCATGATGGCCGGCCAGCCGCGCCCGGTGCGGCGGGCGAACTCGCGGATGAGCAGGGCCCCGCAGCCGTAGAGGAGGACCACGCCCGGCAGGTTCTGGAGGTGGGTGATGGGCGCATTGCCCATCAGGTATTCGGCCGTCAGGGGTGCCAGGAGGATCAGGCCGAAGGCGGGTGCCAGTCGAGTGAGGACGTTCATGGCTCTGGCTTACCGCATCGGATGCAAAAATACAACAGTGTAAAAATGCTCTAGTGTAAGATGTCTGGTCATGGAGGAGACGCGACGCGAGCGCAAGAAACGGCAGACCAGGCACCTGCTCATCCAGGCGGCGGTCCGGTTGTTCACCGAGCAGGGATACGAGCAGACGACCGGCGCGCAGATCGCCGCCGCGGCGGACGTGTCCACCAAGACGTTCTTCAACTACTTCCCGAGCAAGGAGGACGTGCTCTTCGCCGACGCCGAGCGCTACTACGGCCTGGCGCTGGAGGTGATCGCCGATCGCGCGCCGGACGACACGGTGCCACAGGTGCTGCGCAGGTGTTTCGACCGGGCCATCGGCCGCTATCTCGCCCAGGGGATGTGGGCAGAGGAGCCGGAGATGGCGGAGATACACCAGCGGCTGCTCGCGACCGTTCCGTCTGTACAGGCCAAGGCGCTGCACGTGATGTTGGGCGCGCAGCGCCGGATCGCAGACGCGTTGCTGAAGGCGTTCCCCGACCGGCTCGACCCCATCAGCGCCGCTGCGGCCACCGGCGCGTTCATGGGCGCGGTGCAGGCGGCCGGACTGGCCGGCGTGGAGATGTACGGCGAGTCGGAGCAGGACTACCTTGCGGCGATGGGCCGGGCCGCGGACATCGTCATCCGCGGCCTTGATTCACTGACCGGCTGACAGCCGCCGCCGTCACGAGCACGTCGGGGCCGTTCGTGACGATCTCTTGGCACCGGGGGTCAGACAGACTTGGAACCGAATCCGGCGTCAGCGGGGTTCTCCCAGGTCAGTGAAACCCCTGCCGTTGCGGGCCTCCGCCCTCATCGGCGACTGTCGGCTCGCGAAAGCCGTGGAACCGGCGGATCTGCGCCCGGTGATACTCGATCGTGCTGCCCGACCAGCGGTACTCGGCTGGTCGCGCGGACCCGAGTGAGGGCTTCGACGCGGACGTCAGCAGCGGTACAGACCCCGCAGCGCCCACCTGTCGTAGCTCTGGTTGGGGTCGTTGTGGAAGACGACCCGGGTGGGTCCCTCGATGAGACCCTGTGGAATCCAATGACTGCCGTTCCACTTGTGGAGAACGAGGCAGTATCCGTCGCCGATGTAGAAGCCGTGCGAGGTTCCCCACCCGAACTGGCTGTCCGTGCGCCGGCCTGCTGACAGTACCGCGTCGTAGAGCTCGTTCGGGTTGCAGATGTGGATCACACCGATGCCGAGACTGGTCTCGTTACTGACGTAACCCGCAGGCGGCGGGTCGCTGACGCAGTTGTACGCGACCGAGACCGGCCCGTCGGATCCCACAACCACGGTCCGCGCGTCCGGGCTGGGTGCGTCCGGGCTCGGGGCGGCGCTCGCGGCGGCGCTCATGGTGACCACAGCGATCACGGGCATGACCAGTGTGGCCAGCCTTGTCCAGTACCTCATCATGTTCCTACCTCTTCGGGCGTCGCTCGGGCGGCGCAAGATGTGGCGCCGCGGGTCAACCGTCCACCACCGCGCGGGACCGATCGAGGGCGCTAGGCCGGACATTCTCCGGACACTTCGCCGCACGCTTCTGACGCCGCTCGAAGGTGAGTTCGGCCGGCGTCGCCCGCCGGACCGCCGGGGCCCTCTCGATCGGAGCACTCGTCAGGGGAGGCCCCCGGCCAGAACGGACTCGGCATCGCTGTCAGCGAGACCATCCTCGTAGCGCTCTTCACCGGCGATATCGCCACGTCGAGCTGGAGCCCTTGGCGCGCGTGCTGCCGCCCGAGACGTCCATGTCCGGCGCATGGCACGCGTCTCCGCCGTCCTCGACACCGCCCCACCACCCCTGCCGCCCAGTGCACGGTCGAACGTGTTCGCGCCCCGAACTGCTGCCGGCCATCTGGCGCGCGGTCAACGACTACGGCATCAAAGGGTCAGCCGCCGCACCTACGACGGCTCCGGCCTGATCCGGCGCCAGGACTCCTGGGTCCAGGCCAAGAAGGGACTTTGGGAGGTCCATCACGATCCCTACGACGTCTCCCGGATCTGGCGTGCGCAACCACCACGGCGACGGCGAGTGGATCGAGGCGCGGTGGAAGCACCTGCACCGCGTCCCCGTCCCGTTCGGCGATCTAGCCTGGGATCACGTCAGCCAGGGCCTGCCGCCGGCCAGCGAGGTTGTAATTGCCGACGCGGTCGCCGCGCTGCTGGCCAGGCCGGTGCCGGGCCCGAGCCAGCCATGCCCGGCACTCGGCGCACCGCGCGGGCATCGCGGCCCGCCCCCCGCCACCGCCCGCATGGTCGCCGCTGAGTTCGACCGCTTCCTCGGCCTGTTGATCCGCAGCCGGCTCAACATCACCGACATCGTCGAGGCCGTCGTGGGCGTGCTGTCCTGTCCGGGGAGATCCTGCAGGAGGAGCGCACCCAGCGGCGACAACTCTGATCAGATTGATCGGCAGCACGCACCGGGGGCGGGCCGGGGCGGTGAGCCACTATTCGTCCGCCCCGGCCTCGGGTCAGATGGCGATCAGGATGGCGCGCAGCCGCTCATCCTCGCGGATGATGCTGTCCGCGACGCCTGAGCCGACGATGCGGCGGTCCTTCTCGGCGAGTTCGGCGACGCGCAGGCGCTGGTGAGAGCTCAGGGCGGTGGCACCGAGGGTCTGGAGCGCCTTACAGGCGCCGGAGATGTCCGCTCCGGTTTCAGCGGAGTGGGGGGCGGCCTCGGCGAGTCGGCCGAGGTCGACGACGCCGGAGTCTGTGATGGCAAGCCGAGAGAGCCGACCAGCCCAGCACCGGCAACAACCGGGTCGCCGCGGAGGCGGGCGGTTGTGGCGCTGGCCGGCCATCATGACCTTCGCGCTGGCGTACGGCATGATCGAGGAGGCCTTCGTCACCCAGACGCTGTGGAACCCCGACTGGGCCGCCGGCGCGCGCATCCTCGACTACGGCTTCATCCCCGCGCTCGGCCTGGCCGGGCCATGGACGATGTTCATGGTCGGCGTGCACACGGTGTTCAGCATCAGCGTGCCGATCGCCGTCATGGCCCATCGCTCGGGTTGATGTCACCGGAGAAAAGTAGCTGAGAGTTACATTTCAAATCCGCTACGCAGCGATCACGACTCGTGAGTACCGCTCTGTAGCCATATGACTACGAATCATCGTTCTTCTGACCTTCGGGGCACATCGGAAGAAGGGTTGCCGAGATGCGGCGCGAGTGGGAACTGGAAGACCTCCTCGACTGCTGGAACTCTGGATGAGCAGGA
>NZ_SMKO01000344.1 GCF_004348685.1 Nonomuraea deserti
GCCACATCCCCAGCCACCGCCCCGACGACGACGTCCGACACGAACGCCCCAGACGAGACGGCGTCGGCATCCCCCACTGCGGCTACCGAACACAAAAAGCTCCCCGACGTCGTCGGCATGAACCTCCAAGCCGCCCAGGACCACCTCCAGGCCACCGGCTTCTACCTCCTCGACGACCAGGACGCCACCGGCCAGGACCGCCTGCAAGTGCTCGACCGCAACTGGCTCGTCGTACGCCAGACACCCGCCGCCGGCAAGCGCGTCACGACCGACACGCTGATCACGCTCCACGCCAAGAAGATCGGCGAGTGACCACAACAACAGGCCGGAGATTGGCAGATACAGGCAAATGCGCAGAGATGGTGAGCCGTCGTCTTCCGCCTGGCTGAGCTGCGGGTTGACATCAAGCATGGTTGAGGTTGCATGATCGGGTGCACGTTGGTGAACCGATAGGAGTGAGTGCCGTGCAGGTGGTTTGTGTGATGCGGTTCGGTGGTCCGGAGGTGCTGGTGCTGGGTGAGGCTCCGGAACCGGTGGCTGGGGTGGGCCAGGTCGTGGTCGAGGTGGCGGTCGCGGGTATCACGTTCGTCGAGACGCAGATCCGGCGTGGCGTTGCTAAGTGGCATGCCCGGCCGTCGTTGCCGTACGTGCCGGGTGGTCTGGTGGCCGGACGGGTGAGTTCTGATCGGGGCACAGGTAGATTCGGGTTGGCGTGGGCGGCGGGTCATCGCCGGTACCGGGGAGACCGGTGGCTTCGCCGAGCGGGCGGTGGCCGAGGTCGGGGAACTGTTTCCGGTACCAGACGGGCTGGACCTGGCAGAAGCGATCGCCCTCCACAGCGATGGCAGCACTGCGCAGGGGCTGGTCGAGAAGGCCAAGATCGACTCTGGTGACTGGGTGCTGGTCGAAGCGGCGGCCGGTGGGGTTGGCAGCCTGCTGGTGCAGCTCGCCCGTGCGGCGGGCGCTCGGGTCGTCGGGGCTGCCCGTGGTGTGCGCAAGCTCGAGCTGATCCGGGAATTGGGCGCCGACGCCGCGGTCGACTACTCCGACCCGGGCTGGACCGATCGGGTGCTCGAAGCGACCGGCGGCGCGGGGCCTGACGTGGTGTTCGACGGCGTCGGCGGGTGGATCGGGCGGGCCGCGTTCGAGGTGACGGCCCGCGGAGGACGGTTCTCCGTGCATGGCGCGTCCAGCGGCGAGGTCACCCTCATCGACCCCGGGGAGGCACGATTCCAGGGCGTGGAGGTGATCGGCATTGAGCAGCTCTTCGACTTCGGGCCGAACCTGGTGCGGTGGGCGGAGCAGATAATGTCCCAGGCCGCCGCCGGGCTCGTCCGGCCGGTCATCGGGCAAACCTTCGCGCTGGAACGCGCCGCCGACGCACACGCCGCGATCGAGAACCGCACCGCCCTGGGGAAGACGCTGCTGCTGCTCTAACGGATCCTCACAGGTGCATTCAGCTCTGCACGTTTACCGGCTCTGTCGCTGATCTTGGGACGTGGATCGATCTGGTGGTTGATCGTTTGCGGAGTGCGTTCCGGGATGTGTTGAGGAGTTGCTCCCGCATTGGGCGGGGATCGTGGTCGAGGTTGTGGAGCGGGTCGCGGGGATGGTGACCCCGCACGCCCGATGTCGAGCAGAAGAAGGCATCTGCCCGCATTGTGGTGTGGCGTCGGGCCGGGTGCATGACCGGTACGTGCGGAGGCTGGCCGATGCCGCGCTGAGTGGGATCAAGACCGTGCTGGCGGTGACGGTACGGCGCTTCAAATGCATGAACGCCAGGTGCGCGGCGGCGACGTTCGCCGAGCAGGTCGAGGGGCTGACCAGCCCGCACGCCCGCTTCACGCCGCTGCTACGGCAGATGCTGACGTCGGTGGCGGTGGGCATGGCCGCGCGGGCGGGAGCCCGGCTGGCGGCTCGGCTCGGGATGCCGGTCGCCAAGGACACCTTGCTGCGGCTGGTGCGATCGCATCCCGAACCGCCCGTCGGGAGGGTGCGGGCCGTGGCGGTGGACGACTTCGCCCTGCGCAAGGGCGACGTCTACGCCACGATCGTGGTCGACTTGGAGGCCCGGCGTCCGGTGGAGGTGCTGCCGGGCCGGGAGGCAGCCCCGGTGGCCGCCTGGCTTGCCGCTCACCCCGAGGTGGAGATCGTCACCCGGGATCGCGCCCGCGCCTACGCCGAAGCCGCCCGCACCGGAGCGCCGCAAGCCCGGCAGGTTGTTGATCGCTGGCACGTCTGGAACAACCTGACCGAAGCCGTGGAGAAGACGGTCGGCGCGCACCACGGCTGCGTCAAGCAGGCGTATGCCGAGCTGCCCGGCAACCGCGGTGAGCCGGCAGTCCCGCCCGAACCACCGGACGGTTACCTGGATGTCCATGGCCGCGAGCGCGCCCTGGTGACCCGGACGAGCAGGCGATACGCCGAGGTTCAGGAGCTGCTGGCCCAGGGGCGCTCACTCCGGGGCATCAGCCGGGATCTGAATCTCGACTACTACGCCGTACGCCGCTACGCCCGCGCGGCCGGCCTGGAGGAACTGCTGGTGGCGGCCACGCACCGCACCACGTTGCTGGATGCTTACAAGCCGTACCTGTATGAGCGGTTCAGCCAGGGCTGTCACAACGCGAGCCTGCTGTTTCGTGAGGTCAAGGCACAGGGATACCAGGGCAGCGCGAGCCCGGTCGGCCGCTACATCCGGCTGCTCCGCAAGGGCAGCATCGCGCCACCACCGCCCAGGCCCACACCCAAACCCCGCAAGACCACCGCGTGGATCATGACCCATCCCGACAACCTGCGTCCCGACGATGCGCCCGACCTTGAGCAGGTTCGCAAGGCCTGCCCCGAGCTGGACGCCACCTTCCGCCACGTCCGCAGCTTCGCCACCATGATGCGCGATCTGCGCGGCGACCGTCTGCCCGCCTGGATCGACGCGATCCCGGAAGAGGACCTGCCCCACCTGCACCGTTTCGCCCACGGCCTGCGCTACGACCTCGACGCCATCATCGCCGGCCTGTCGCTTCCCTGGAACTCCGGACAGGCCGAGGGCCAGAACACGCGAGTGAAGCTGGTCAAGCGGCAGGGCTATGGGCGAGCCAACTTCGATCTCCTACGGAAGCGGATCCTGCTCCGAACATGATTCTCAACTCATCCCAAGATCAGCGACAGAGCCCGTTTACCTGTACCTGGCTCTGCACTGGAACCCGTACGCCGACAACTGGGGGCGATCGACGCCGCACGACCTCCTTCGTCGGCCGCACGGCAACGGTTTACCTTCTCATCTCTTCTGATCAAACCGAGGCAACCGAAGTCCCAAGCGCAGTGCCGAACCTCAGGAATACCTTCACAACGGCAGATATTGGCATCCGCTCTTAGCGGGTCAGCATCTTCAGGTGGCTCAATTCCGTGATTGTTGCCCAGCTCAATTAGACGATCACTGACAATGTCAACGCAAAAGCGCCGCTTTCCGGGTGGGGCGGCGCTTTTGTCGCCTGTGCGGGTCTACTGGACAACGTAGACGCTTTGCGCGTAGAACGTGGCTTGCACTGACCCGTCAGGCGCCACCGCCTGGAGTCTTTCCCTCGCGCGTACAGCCGACGCTTTGCAGTTGGAGGTCTCAAACAGCAACACGACGCTGTTTGTCTGGTTTCTCACAAGCATCGGGACCATGGTAAGGGGGTAGCACTTGCGCGCGGGGTTTGTGATGACTGTGGGCTTCCCACTCACAGAGATCAACTCCAGTCTTCCTTGCGCGGCGGAGGCAGGAGCGGCGAGGGCAGGGACCAGGGCGCACCCTAAGGCGACGGCGGCGGCGACGGCGAGAAGACGGCGCATAGGACCTCCACGTTGGCTTGGGAGACAACCCCCAAGGCACCAGCGACAGGCCGTAGTCTACGTCCGATCTTGGGCATGCACTGCCAGCGGTTCACTCCGGCCGTCGATTGGCACCGGCAGAGGCACCGGGGGCCCGCATACCTCGGCCGCGTCCGCAGCGGATGCGGTCGAGCACCGGTACGGGCTCGACCGTTGCCAGGCCACCTGCGACAGGCTGTGGGGCGAACGCCGAGAGCCGTCAATAGGAGATACCGCAGCTCAACGGCATGGCATCGGCGCCGAGTTTGTTGCCGACGAGACCTCCGAGGTCGCCGCGGTGCCATGCTCCGACGCAGGTCAGCGAAACGGCCTGGCCGCGCGGAGCATTGCTGCGCTATTTACAGTGCGCAACAGGCATTCTCCCGACTGTCAGCCTTGAACGGCGGGCGAAGCCGGATTAGTACTCCAGTGACACTTGGCGATCTTGCAGCGTTCGGGTCACATGGCGACGGCCACCGCGTGATCATTCGGAGTTTGTGAAGACAACCAAAGATCGTGCGGTGGCCGCGAGCCACAGCGTAGACC
>NZ_SMKO01000345.1 GCF_004348685.1 Nonomuraea deserti
GGGCGAGGATGCTCATCACGTCGCCCGGAGGCGCCGCGAAGGTCACGGTGCGCTGATCGGTCAGCTCGGACTGCGGCGGGACGGCGGGCTTGACCGGCTCGACCAGGTCGGCGAGGCCGGAGGAGTGGTTGGAGGCGGCCGGCTGGCGGTGCGGCAACGGGCCCTGGACGGTGGTCGCCTCGGGGTCGACGGAGGCCGCCACGGGCCGCGGCTTGGCGGTGCGGTCGGCGCGCTTGCCCGGACGCTCCGAGCGGCGCTCGGCGGGCCGGCTCGGCTGCCGCTCCGCGGGACGGTCGCCCCCGGATTCGGCGGGCCGGTCGGCGCGGCGCTCTGCCCGGCGTTCGGTGGGGCGTTCGGTGGGGCGCTCGCGTTCGACGGGGCGGGAGGCGCCCTTCCTGGCCGCCACGGTGCCACCGGCGCCGAAGCCGCCCTCCTCCGCGTCGCTGCGGATGTTGGCCCAGAACTCCTCGTCCTCGTCGTCGGAGGTCGGGTTGCCCCATTCGTCGACGCCACGCCGGCCACGCTGACCGGTGCGCACCGGTTTCGGCGCCTTCGGCTGGTCGATCGGACTGAAGTCGGGGCTGAAGTTGTTCATCCGCGGCTCGTGCGCGGCGAACTCGTCCGTGGAACGAGCGTGGGTCGACTCCTCCTTCTTGGCCATCTCCTTCAGCCGTTCCGGAGGAAGCGAGCTCTCCCTGCGGTTCATCGAACGCATGCCCAGTGCCACGACGACGAGCACGAGGAGCACGACAGCGACCAAGCTCACTACGACCGCGATCATTGCACCACCCTCAAAGCCATGGCCTCCCTTTGGCACCGATGAGATCGCGCGGCCATCGACGCGATCTGCCCCCTTTGATCACCAGTGCCTAACGATTGGATCTGATTGTGTCGGACCACTATGAGCGTTGTCACACCCTACGTGAAGAATTGGTACATCAGTACTACACGTCGTGTTCGACCCCTCACTGAAGGTCGACCGCGGTGAGCCGTCCACGGGCTATGGTCTGATCCGCGATCTGCTTCAAGATCTCGGGAAGGTCGAGGGGAGGGGCTCCCTCCGGCCTTTTGACCTTGCCGTTCAGCGTGTAGACGGTGAAGCGGTAGCTGCCCGGATCGCAGGGGGGATCGTAGCCCGCCTTCCCACTCGGCAAGGGCGCCTGCCCGGCCCCTTCCGGGAGCTCCTCGGCGGCGTTGGGGCCCAGCTCCGTCGTGGTCGCCGGGATGTTGTAGAGCACCCAGTGCACGGTGGACGTCGACGATGTATGGCTGTCGACCACGATCGCGATCGACTTCGCCTTGGACAGCGGCTGGCTCGACCAGCGCAGCGGCGGGCTGCCCTGGGTGCCCTTGCAGGAGTAATCGCGCGGCAGCGGCTCGCCTTCGCGCAACTCCGGGCTCGAGACATTGACCTCCGCGATGTCCTCGGCCTGTGATCTGCCGATGAGGCTGCTGCAGCCCGACAGCGCGAACGCGACGGTCACCGCTGTCACACTGACAGCGATGCGGCGCACGCGTGTCGCCGTGTTACACAGCCCCATGACGGACGATGCTACGCGGGTCTCGGCGGTGTGCAGACCGTTTCCCGATGGTCGGTGGCCGGTAAAGGATCCGAAACCGGTCAGAATCACAGCATCCCGGCCGTGAGGTAGGGCACAAGGACGCCCTTCCACTCCTGGGGGACCCGGATCGGGCCTTCCTGCGGAACCCAGTCTGGCCTGCTGGTTCACCGTGGCAGGACTCGGAGTGCGATCTCGTACGGTGACCGACAAGACGGACATCGTGCCGGTTGCCGGCCACGCGGAAAAATCAGGTGCGCCAGATCGTACCGAACGGTAAAGAGAGCGACGATCAGCGTCGGGAGCGGGCGCGAACGGCGGCTGCCACGTGCGTGAGGGCGCTCGCGCTGTGGTGCGGTCCTGCGCTCGCTCGCCGGGCCTGGCTGGCACGTACGTGGCGCCGCCGACGTGGCCAGGCTCGACAGCCTGCGGCCGGCCGCCACCGAGCATGGCACCTGCCCATGGAGGCCGTCGGCAGACACGCCGGGACGGCCGGTCGATCTTTACCGCCCGCAAGCCGATCTCCATGCCTGATTCGCGCCCTAAGCTGGTCTTGTGACCTCATCAGGCCCGATCCGCGATCCGGCGAACCGCGTCTCGCCCAAGGCCGTACGCCTGTGGTTGATCGAGTCGTCGATCGCGTTCGTGTTCTTCCTGGGCGGCTCGCTGCTGGTGTCGCGGTGGCTCGACGGCAGCCGATGGTGGTGGGTCCCCGGCTGGTACGCCGACAACTCCTGGCTGCTGCCCGCCGCGGTGGTGGTCCTGCTCCTGCCGTTCCTGGTGGCCGAGCCGTTCGTACGGTACGCCGTGCACCGCTGGGAGCTCTCAGGCGACGTCGTCTACGCCAGGTCGGGGTTCTTGACCAGGGAGTGGGTGTTCGTGCCCGTGAGCCGCATCCAGACGGTCGACAAGGGGCAAGGATGGCTGGAGCGGATGCTCGGTCTGGCCACGCTGGAGATCCGCACCGCGTCCCATGCCGGCTCCTCGACGATCAAGGGCCTCGACTACGGCGTGGCGGCCGGGCTCGCGGAGCAACTCGCGCACCGGGCCGAGGAGCTCAGGGACGATGCCACATGACCGCGCCCACCGCTGCTCACCCGGGACGGCCCAAGGAGATGCGATGACCGGCCACGGCGCGCCTCACGACGGTCCCGAACCCGCACCCGGCGGCCCGCCTCCACCGGACCGGGCCACCCCGCCGGACGCGGAGGGCGATCCCGCGCCCGAAGGAGGCGTCCGCCCCCAGCCGGCGGCATCCCAGCCCCGGGGCTCGCACCCGGACGACGGGCCTTCCACGAGGCCTGGCGGCGGTCCTCCGCCCCCGGCCCGCGCGCCGCTGCGGCTGAGCCTCAAGGTGCTGCTCATCGATCCGGTGCGCATGCTGCCCTCCCTCCTGCTCCCCCTGGTCGGCGTCCTGTTCGTGGGCGGCTTCTCGGCCCGCTCGTACGGCTGGGCGGCCCTGGGCGTCGTCGGCACCGTGGTGTTCGCGATCGTCAGGTGGGCCACCTTCACGTACGAGATCGTCGGTGACCGCCTGGAGACGAAACGTGCGTTGATCAGCCGGTCCGTCCGTACCATCCCGCTGGAGCGGATCCGCGGCGTCGACGTGTCCACCCCGCCGATGCACCGGCTGCTCGGCCTGTCCGTACTGAAGATCGACACGGGGGCGAGCGGCGGCGACGAGGAGGCCGAGCTCAACGGGGTCTCCCTGGCGGAGGCCGAACGCCTCAAAGCGGTTCTCCTGCGCCGCGCGGCCCGTCCCGTCGGCCACGAGCCCGGCGTGCAGGAGGCGGAGCCCGCCGAACAGGAGATCATCCGCGTCCCGCGCAGGTGGCTGCTGTACGGGCCGCTGTCCGGCGCGTACCTGCTCACCCCCTTCGCGCTCCTCGGCGGTGCCGTGGGACTGGCGTTCCAGTGGGGAGACGACCTGGGGTTCGGCCGGGACGCCGCCCTGACCGTCGGGGAATGGTTCTGGGAGCGCCCCTACCTGCTGCTGGTCGTCGCGCTGCTGCTGGTGCTGGCGATGCCGTTCGTGGGCGGGCTGATGTACGCGGTCTTCAACTGGGACTTCTCCCTCAAACGGCGCGGCCGCCACCTCGTGGCCGAGCGAGGGCTGATCAACCGGCGGAGCGTCTCGCTGGAGTCGGCGCGCGTACGCGGCTACGAGATCGTCGACGGCCTCGCCGAACGGTGGGCCCGCGTCGTACGCGCCTGGGCCATCGTGACCGGGCTCGGCGACTCGGAGACACGCGGGCAACTCCTGCCCGACGTCCCCCGCGCCGTGGCCTTCCAGGTGACCGGCGACGCGATCGGCCCCTTCCGCACCCGGCTGCGCCCCCACCCGCCTGTAGCCCGCCGGCGGCGCCTCTTCCGCGCCGTCGCCCCCTGGCTCCTGGTGGCGACGGCGAGCCTCGCGGGCGTCTGGGCGACCGGCTCGGTGGTGTGGCAGATCCTCCTGGTGCTGGCGCTGCTGCTGGCCGGCGCCGGGGTTCCGCTGGGACTCGACAGGTACGCGTCGCTGGGGCACGGCTACGACGGGGTGCGCCTGTCGGTGCGCTCAGGGTCGCTGCGGCGCTCCCAGGCCGTGATCGAACGCCGGGCGGTGGTGGGCTGGCGGCTGCGCCAGACGTGGTTCCAGCGGCGTGCCGGCGTCCTCACCCTGATCGCCGGGGTCGGGGCGGGCAAGGGCGGTTACTCGGCGCTCGACGTGTCGGAGGCGCAAGGGGCCGGTTTCCCCGCCGAAGTGACGCTGCGGCGCTCCCAGGCCGTGATCGAACGCCGGGCGGTGGTGGGCTGGCGGCTGCGCCAGACGTGGTTCCAGCGGCGTGCCGGCG
>NZ_SMKO01000346.1 GCF_004348685.1 Nonomuraea deserti
GACTAGCCGTCGGCAGCGTCAGAAGTGTATAAGAGACAGGCCATCACCATCAGGCAGGCCGGAGTGCACGCCACGGCCGCGCTGACCGACGGCGCCCTGCTCACGGCCCTGCCCCACGCTCCCGCGGCGGGCCTCCTGGCCCACCGCGCGCTCCTGCACGCCCTCACCGACGGCGGGGCTCTCGGGTACGCGCCCGCCGGCGGCCGGCTGGGCACCCTGGCGGCGCGGCTGGGCTCGCTGGCGGGCCAGGAGAGCCTGGCCGTCCGCGTGCTGGCCACCTCGCTGCGGCTGCGCATCGCCGCCGTCGCCACCGAGCACCCCGAGCTGGCGCGCGACCCGCTCATCGTCCGGCTCGTCGAGGCGGCCGCCGCCGACCGCGATCTGGAGGCCGTACGCGCGCTGCGCGCCCTGCTCAAGGACCGCGGCGCGGTACGCGCGCTCAGCCAGATCGCCCCGGTCTTCGGCGAGGTCCTCGCCCTGCGGGCGCTCCTGGACGAGAACCCGCTGAACGACCGCACCGCCTGGCTGATCGCGACCGGCGGGGGCCACGCCACCGCCGACCCGATCACCGGCATCAGCAACCGGGCCGTCGCGGCGCTCGACACGGGGGCGGGCGCCGCGCGCAGGACCGGCCTGACCGCGGCCGAGACCGCCCGGCTCGGCTCAGAGGCGTCGCTGCTCGGCTTCCTGCGCAACATCAGCATGCTCGGCACGACGGGCCGGGCGCTCATCCAGAGCGTCGAAGGCCCCGACGGGGTCGTGCGCCACGTCGTCCAGGCGCCCGGCATGCGGGCCGGGCGCCCCGATCACGACTCACCCCAGGACCTGCTCGGAGCCTTCAGCAGCACCGTGCTCGACAGCAACCCGTACAGCCGCGCGCTGGCCGCGGCCGTCCGCGACTACGGCCTGCCGCAGGGCGCCGAGGTGGCCCTCATCGGTCACAGCGCCGGCGGCGCGGCCATCATGAACCTGGCCCAGGACGCCGGGTTCTGCGCCCGCCACACCGTCACCCACGCCGTCGCCGTCGGCGCGCCCGTCGACTTCAAACGGCCCGCCGACCCCCGCACCTGGGTCGCCAGCGTGACCAACCAGCACGACATCGTCCCCACCCTCGACGGGCAGGGCGCGGGAGCCTGCTTCGACCTGCACCCCGACTGGTACGTGGTGGACTACTCCGACGCCACGCACCTGTTCCCGCTCTGCCACGGGATCGACCGCTACATCGCCAACCTCGCCGATGACCTGCCCGAAGCCCGTGACCTGATAGCCGCGCGGCTCGCGCCGTACCGGGGGCCGGTCGTGCGCTCGCAGGCGTACCGGCTGTTCGACCACGCGCCGCGCCCCGGCGGCTTCCCCTTCCTCACCGTGCCCACCCGCGCGGTGGACGGCCCCGACGGGCCGGTCGAGCTGCCGATCAGGTGCGAGGACGGCAGCGCTCTGACGGCGTACTTCGCCGCGGACACCGCCGCGGTCGCACGCCTGCTGCACGGGACCGGCCTCGGCCGGGCCGTCGGGGTCGCGGGCCGCGCGCTCGTCTCCGTGCACGCCTCCTGGAACCGGCGCACCAGCGTGGGCGGCTACCGCGAGTTCCACGTCGGGCTCGTCGTGGCGGACCCTTGGCGGACCGGGTCACCCCGCCTCCGTCCGCTCCGGGGTGCGGACCTGATGCGGAGGGCCGACCGGCGGTGTTCGGGCAGCTTCATGGCGGGCTCCGTGGTCGACACCGCCGCCGTCCACGCCGTGGGGCCGAGGTTGTGGGGCGCCGGGCCGTATCTGGCGGCACTGGAGTTCGGGCTCACCGCCAGGAGCGTCCGCGTCGCCGTCGGCGGCCCCGGCGACCGGCTGCTCACCCTGCACGGCCCGCTCGGCCCCTGGCTGCCCGTGAACGCCCTCGACCAGGTCGGCTACGCGCGAGGAGCGGCGGGCGAGACGCTGCGCTCCTGCGTGCGCACCCGCGGGCGCGGCCGCCTGCACCCGCTCCCCCGGCTGCGGCTGACCGTTCAGCCGGGATCGGCGCACCCGCTGGCCCACCGGCTTCGCGAGCTGGGCCTCGACGGTGCCCGCCCGCTGCTGTGCCTGTCGGCCGGCACCCGCCAGATGCTTCAGGACGCCGCCGTACCCGTGCCGAACCCCTGACCGTTCCGAGGAGCCATGCCAGCCGATCCCACGGTGATCGCCGCCCATGCCCAGGTCCTGCAGTCCGACGCCCGCGCGCTCGCCGACTGCGCCGAACGCCTGCAGACGATCGGGGCGAGGTTGGAGGCCGACGACATCGCGCCTCGATGGCTGCGCGAGGCGCTCAACGCCCACCTCGCCGCCTGCGCCGCCGCCGCCGCGGACCTGACCGCCGCGGCGGCCCACCTCAACCGCTACGCCGAGCGGGCGGGCCGCTGACGCGTGGCGCTCGGCTCGTGACGGGCGGAGCCGCGCTCGACTCGCCTCGTGAACGGGCGGGCCGCGCACAGCTACGCCTCGCGGACGGCGCGGGCCGCGCTCAGCTCGCCTCGTGAACGGCGCGGGCCGCGCTTGTCGCGCAGCACCGAGAACGGGATCGTGCAGATGGCGTGGTCACCGGTGAGCGTCGTCCGGCCCGAGCCCGTCCTGACGTGCAGGGTGACCGCGTGGTCGTCCTGCTCGATGGCGGTGACCTCGTGTCCGAACCTGATGTGGGCCTTGAGTTCCTCGTAGAAGGCGGTCGGCAGCCGGTCGGCGCCGCCCTCGATCTCCTGCATGTCCTCGAACGCCCGCCCGATGATCTCGCGGAACTGCTCGATGATCGCCGCGTTGAGGTTGGACTCCCTGAAGCTCATCACGCCGTAGAGCTCGATGGCCCCCTCGGAGAACCCGCGCTCACGCAGGAAACTGCGGATGGAGTAGCGGTCGTACTCGGCTCAGATGCGGTCGAGCGCGTCCTCACCCTCCTGCGCGTACAGGTCGTGGATCTCCTGCGTGGCGGTGCGCCGCAGATCCTCGTAGGTGCGGCCGCGTTCGTGCTCGGCCAGGTCGAAGTCGACGAGCCCGGGGTCGGCGTTCAGCTCCCCCATCGTGGTCCTGACGCCCTGGAGGTAGGCCAGGGCGCTGGGATTGCCCATAATGAACGGGCGCAGGGTCAGGCCGAACTTCGCGCAGTAGGCGAGCGTGAGGTCGTGCACGCGGGGGATCCGCATCGCGCCCGCCTCGGCGTACAGGCCGGGGGCGAAGCCTCGCAGGGTGAGCACGCGCCCGCCCACCCGCTGCTGCGCCTCCGGACGACCGGCTCGTGCCCCTGGCGCATCAGCTCGTAGGCGGCGACCAGCCCGGCCATCCCGGTTCCGATGACGAGAACCCGCTTGTTGGGGCGGCCTCCCCCGGCGAGCCCCTGCTCGGCCGTGGCGACCACCTCCGCCGGCACCCTGAGATCGTGACTCGGTCTCGGCGCTCCCGCGTCGGCCGGCTCTGGCGGCATGGCCGCTGACGGGCTTTCGTTCAGGGTCCACACTCCTTCATGCTTACGTAAAGCACATGCGTGCTCACGGTAAGCGATGATACCCGCGAGGAGCGGCCCCTTGACGCGCCTTCGGCGGCTCCCTGGCGGGGCTGCCGGCACGGCGCGGACCGCGCGGCCGTCACGGCTCCCGCCGGACGATCGATACCCACCGTCAGGGGGAATATGGGGTGATTGCCGCATGTGAGGCTGGGTTGCCCCACAATGGACTGATGGCACACCCGCAGCAACCCCAGCCCCATGGGCCCTGGGGGCAACAGGGGCAACAGGGATACGGGCCGCCATCAGGCCAGGGCACCCCGCAGCCCGGATACGGTCCCCCTCAGGCCCCTGGCCATCAGCAGTACGGCCAGCCCGGCCAGCAGGGTCCCGGGCCGCACCCCGGTCAAGGCGCCTCGCCCCCCGGCTACGGGCAACCGCCCGCCCAGGGGCCCACACCGTACGACCAGGGCGGGAGCCAGTACGGCCAGAACCCCGGACAGTACGGCCAGGGCGCGGGCCAGCACGGCCAGAACCCGGGACAATTCGGCCAGGGCGCGGGTCAACACGGCCAGAACCCCGGACAGTACGGCCAGGGCCAGGCGCCTTACGGCCAGAACCCGGGACCGTACGGTCAGGGCGCCGGCCAGCAGTACGGCCAGGGGCCGGGACAGTACGGCTACGGCAACCAGGCGGGCGCGCCGCCCTACGGTTCCCCGCCACCGGGCGGCCGGAACAACAACGCCGTGCTCATCGGCGTGATCGTCGCCCTGTCGGTGCTCCTGCTCGGCGGCGGCGCGTTCGGCGCGTACGCCTATCTCAGCGCCCCCGGCCCGGCGCCCACCCCCGTCG
>NZ_SMKO01000347.1 GCF_004348685.1 Nonomuraea deserti
GCCCGCGTCCGGCTTATCACTGGCGACGCGCCGACCCAGAATCCGCTCCCGCAGACACTTACCGCTTAACCTGCAGAAACGGGATCACTCGAAGATCGATTCATACACCACGTCCGTGGACGTGACCCTGACGAGCCTGCCGTCCTGACCAGCCCGCTGACTCGGTCTGCCTGTCAATCCGACCGTCCTGCCGACTTGGTCATCCTGCCCTCCGGCCACCCCTGCCGTCCGGCCACCCCTGCCGTCTCGACCTTTCTGCCGTCTCGACCGTTCTGCCGTTCCGACCAGCCTGCTGATCCGGGCGGCCTGCTGATCCGGGCGGCCTGCCGATCCGACCAACCCGCCAATCCGGCCACCCCAACGACTTGGCCATCCCAACCACCTGGCCGAGCCGTCGAGATTCGGCGACTCGCCTGGGCGTGAAGCATCGGCGGCCATGTTTCTGCGCCGAACCGCGGGGGAGCGACCGGGGGCAAGACATCACAATTTGTAACCGATTGAGATCGGGGCATAAGCCCATGACCTTGACTCTACGTGTTGCAGGGCCGTTGTCACCCGGCGCCATCTTTCGAGAACCGCATGTCAGGGCGGCGTGCCCCGATAACATCGAGTGTCCTTGACCCCGGCAAGTGATGAAAGTGGCAGAAGATCGATGAGTTCGGTGACCGTACGTGTGCCTGCGAAGGTCAACGTGCAACTTTCTGTCGGCCCGCTCAGGGAGGACGGCTTCCACGATCTGGTCAACGTCTTCCACGCCGTATCGATCTTCGATGAGGTGACGGCCAAGGAGTCCGAGGCGATCACGGTGTCGGTGTCGGGGAAGTGGTCCAATCAGGTGCCGGTCGACGACGGCAACCTGGCGATCAAAGCCGCCCGCGCGCTCGCCAAACACGCAGGCCGCGGCTATGGCGCCGACCTGCTCATCCAGAAGGACATCCCGGTCGCCGGCGGCATGGCGGGCGGCAGCGCCGACGCGGCGGGCGCGCTGGTGGCCTGCAATGAGCTGTGGGGGCTCGGGCTGCCGTTCGAAGACCTCATGGAGATCGCCGCCGACCTCGGCAGCGACGTGCCGTTCTCCCTGCTCGGGGGCACGGCGGTCGGTACGGGCCGCGGCGAGCAGCTGAGCGAGTTGCCCACCGGGGGCGTGTTCCACTGGGTGTTCGCGCTGGCGGACGGTGGTCTCTCCACAGCCAGCGTCTACGCGGAGTGCGACCGTCTCAGAGAGGCCTCGGCGGCCGAGGTGCCCTGGCCCCAACTCGACGATTCGCTGATGGAGGCTCTGGGCACCGGTGACGCTTACGCTCTGGGCGCCCACCTGAGCAACGACCTCCAGGAGGCCGCGCTCAGCCTCCGCCCGGAGCTCGGGCCGACCCTCGAAGCAGGCCGCCAGCACGGGGCGCTGGGGGCGATCGTCTCCGGCTCCGGCCCGACGTGCGCGTTCCTGGCCATCGACGCCCTGCACGCCCGCGATCTGGCCCGCGGCCTGACCACGACAGGCGCCGCCCACACCGCCGTGCCCGCCCACGGCCCGGTCGCCGGCGCCACCCTCCTCTGACCGCCGCCCACCGATCCCGCCCGGCAACCGCTGCCACCCTTCAGCTCTCCGTATGCTGACCTCTGCCACCTCCCGTTCCCGCTACGGTGGCCGCTGCCGCCATCTTCGTCTGAGCATCTGTCGTTTCGGTGCGGTGGTCCGCTGCCGCCATTTCCGTCTGGCCGCTGTCGTCCTTGTACGGTGGCCTTGTAGCGCTCCTCGTCTGAGCGCGGTCATCCCTGTACGGTGACCGTCGCACCCTTGTCTCACCGTCGGCCCGCCGGGGTGGCGGAAGGTTCTTTGCTGTCGGCCGCCCGGCGGCGAGCCGATACCCTGGGATTGCCATGAATCTGGTCAACCTTGAGTCGGTCTCACATGCTTACGGGCCCAAGCCACTCCTCAGCGACGTCTCCCTGGGCGTAGAAGCAGGGGAGCGCATCGGGGTTGTCGGGCGTAACGGGGGCGGTAAGACGACCCTGCTGTCCGTCATCGCCGGGGCAGTGCGGCCGGACACCGGCCGGGTCACCCACAACCGCGGGCTCCGTGTGGGCTTCCTGTCACAGCGGGACGAACTCGACCCCGACGCCACCGTGAAGGAGATCGTGCTCGGCGGGCTGGCGGAGCACGAGTGGGCCGGGGATCAGCGGGTTCGCGAGATCCTGGCCAACCTGATCGGCGACCTCGACCTGGATGCCAGGGCCGCCGATCTGTCCGGTGGCGAGCGCAGGCGTACGGCGCTGGCGCAGTTGCTGATCGACGACCATGAGTTGATCATGCTCGATGAGCCCACCAACCACCTCGACATCGAGGCGATCGCCTGGCTTGCCGGGCATCTGGCGGGCCGGAGGAGCGCCCTGGTGGTCGTGACGCACGACCGGTGGTTCCTCGACGCGGTGTCCACCCGCACGTGGGAAGTTGTGGACGGACGGGTCGAACGGTATGAGGGCGGATATGCCGCTTATGTGCTGGCGAAGGCGGAGCGGGCGCGGATCGCCCAGGCAGCCGAAGAGCGCCGCCAGAACCTCATGCGTAAGGAGATCGCGTGGCTGCGGCGCGGTCCGCCCGCCCGTACGTCCAAGCCGAAGTTCCGCATCGAGGCCGCCCAGGCACTGATCGCGAACGAGCCGCCGGCGCGGGAGACCGTGGAGTTGATGCGGTTCGCCGCGGCGCGCCTCGGCAAGACGGTCTACGACCTCGACGACGTCACCCTGCACGCGGGCGGGCCGGGCAGCGGGCCGCTGGTGCTCGATCGCCTGACGTGGCAGTTCGGCCCGGGAGACCGGATCGGTCTGATCGGGGTCAACGGGTCCGGCAAGTCGTCGGTGTTGCGACTGCTCGCCGACACGGTCAAGCCCGACGAGGGCCGGGTGGTCAGGGGCAAGACTGTACGCCTGGCGCACCTGTCGCAGGAGCTGGCCGAGCTCGACCCGCAGCGGCGGGTGCTGGAGTCGGTGGAGGAAATACGCAAATACCTCCAGGTCGGCAAGAAGGAGTGGTCGGCGTCCCAGCTGCTCGAACGTTTGGGGTTCAAGGGCGAGGCGCAGTGGAAGGTCGTCGGCTCGCTCTCGGGTGGTGAGCGGCGACGGTTGCAGCTGCTCCGGCTCCTCATGGACGACCCCAACGTGTTGCTGCTCGACGAGCCCACCAACGATCTCGACATCGAGACGCTCAACGAGCTCGAAGACCTGCTGGACGGCTGGCCCGGCACGCTGATCCTGGTGAGCCACGACCGCTACTTCCTTGAGCGGGTGACCGACCGCTGCGTCGCGCTGCTGGGTGACGGCAAGCTGTCGCTGCTGCCCGGCGGGGTCGACGAATATCTCGAACGCCGCGCCGCCGGCACGGCCCTGACGGCCCGCATGGCCGGCGCCACCACGACGACCACCACGACCACGGCCCCCGGCACCGCCGGTGCGGCCGGCTCCCCGGCGTCGGCGGCGGACGCGGCTCCTGCCGCTCAGGGCGGGCTCTCGGCCAAGGAGGAGCGCGAGCTCCGCAAGGAGCTCAACCGCCTCGAACGGCAGCTCGACAAGCTGAGCGACCAGGAAACCAGGCTGCACGCCGCGATGGCCGAAGCGGCCAACGACTATGCCCGGCTGGGCACCCTCGACGCCGAGCTCCGCGAGATCACCGCCCAGAAGGACACCATCGAAGCCGAGTGGCTGGAGACCGCCGACCGCCTCGGCGACTGACCTCACCACCTGGCGTTCTGGTGCCACCGCAGCGAAGCGGACGGTGAAGGTGCGCTCGTAACGGCGAGTGCGCCGTTGGCCCTCACGACCGGCGCGTGACAGAGGGGCGCTGATGTCGGCGAGGCGGGCAACTCGGCTTTGCCGTAACAAGAAGCAAGAGGGCGCGCAGGTGCCGTCCCGGGGCGAGGAGGGCGACTCGACCCGCCACAGAGGGAGCTGAGTGAGCGGGGTGGGTGATGGCGTGCATCAGACGGGGAGCTGAGTGGTGGGGCGGGTGACGGCGTGCCGCATAAGGGAGTCGAGCGAGCGGGGTGAGTGACGGCCCACCACAGAGGAGGGCTGAGTGGGTGGGTAGGTGACGGCCCACCACGGGCTGAGTGAACGGGGTGGGTGAGGGCCTTCACACAAAGAGGGCTGAGTGGTGGGAGGGCTCGCCGCATGAGGGATGAGCGGTGGGGGTGAGGGCCCTTCCGACCCTCACAAGGAGGGCTGAGTGGTGGGAGGGCTCGCCGCATGAGGGATGAGCGGGTGGGGGTG
>NZ_SMKO01000348.1 GCF_004348685.1 Nonomuraea deserti
CCGCCACCAACTCGTCCCGATCAGCACCCACCACGACCGCACGCTGCTCCAGCACCGCCCGGCCCGCCGCCAACGACCACGCCACATCCGCGAGGTCCACCTCCGGCCGCGCCGTGATCCACGACGCAAGCCGACCAGCCTGCGCCCGCAACGCCCGCACATCCTTCGCCGACACCAGCCAGGGCGCCACCGGCGCCTGTGCCACCGGCTCAGGCTCCGGCTCCACAACCGGACCCTGCTCGATGATCACATGAGCATTCGTGCCACTGATCCCGAACGACGACACGGCAGCCCGGCGAGCGTGCCCGTTCTCCCGCCACGGCTGCGGCTCCGTCAGCAGCCTCACCGCACCCGCCGACCAGTCCACATGCGGCGACGGCTCCTCCGCGTGCAACGTCTGGGGAAGCATGCCGTTGCGCAGCGCCATGACCATCTTGATCACACCGCCCACACCTGAGGCAGCCTGCGTGTGACCGATGTTGGACTTCAGCGACCCCAGCCACACGGGCCGGTCCTCGGGCCGCTCCTGGCCATAGGTCGCCAGCAGCGCCTGGGCCTCGATCGGGTCGCCCAGGGTCGTGCCGGTGCCGTGCGCCTCCACCGCGTCCACATCCGCCACCGACAACCCGGCGTTCGCCAGCGCCTGCCGGATCACCCGCTGCTGCGACGGACCATTCGGAGCCGTGATCCCATTACTCGCACCATCCTGATTGACCGCACTCCCCCGGACGACCGCCAACACCCGATGCCCATGACGACGAGCATCAGACAACCGCTCCACCAACAACACACCAACGCCCTCACCCCAACCCGTGCCATCAGCACCAGCCGAGAACGCCTTACACCGCCCATCCGCCGCCAACCCCCGCTGACGCGAAAACTCAATGAACATCCCCGGCGTCGACATCACCGTCACACCACCGGCCAACGCCAAATCACACTCACCCGACCGCAACGCCTGCGCCGCCAGATGCAACGCCACCAACGACGACGAACACGCCGTATCCACCGTCACCGCCGGACCCTCCAGCCCCAACGTGTACGACACCCGGCCCGACACCAAACTCCCCCCACTGGTATTCGCCGGCGTCCCCAACCCGTAGTCGTGATACATCACCCCCGCAAACACACCCGTCCGACTCCCCCGCAACCCCGTCGGATCGATCCCCGCCCGCTCAACCGCCTCCCACGACGCCTCCAGCAACAACCGCTGCTGCGGATCCATCGCCAACGCCTCACGCGGCGAAATCCCGAAAAATCCCGGATCGAACTCGGCCGCGTCGTAGAGGAAGCCACCCTGGCGGGTGTAGGTCTTCCCCGGCGTGCCGGGCTCCGGCCCGTACACGCCTTCGACGTCCCAGCCGCGGTCGGCGGGGAAGTCTCCGATGGCGTCCTGAGCCTGTGCGACCAGCGACCACAGGTCCTCCGGCGACAGCACGCCGCCGGGATAGCGACAGGCCATCCCCACGATCGCGATCGGCTCGTCGACCGCGGTCGCCGCCACGACGGCCTGCGCCGCCTGCACGCCGAACAGTTCGTCCGCCAGGAACTCCGCCACCGTCTCAGCGGTCGGGTAGTCGAAGATGAGCGTGGCCGGGAGCGACAGCCCGGTGGCCGCCGTGAGCTGGTTACGGAACTCGACGGCCGTCAGGGAGTCGAAGCCGAGCTCCTGGAACTGGCGCTGCCGGTCGATCGCCGACCCGTCCGAGAAGCCCAGAACCGTGGCCGCAGTGCCGCGTACCAGGTCCGAGAGCGTCGTCAGGCGTTCTGCTGGGCTCAGCGCGGCCAGGCGCTGCGCGAGCCCGCCGGACGAACCCGCGCGGCGCACCGCAGAGCGGCTGCCGGCCCGGGTCTGGACGAACCGGGCGGGGATCAGCGCGGCCTTGCCCGAGGACACGGCGATGTCGAAGAGGGCCAGCCCGTCGTCGACGGACAGCGGCTTCACGCCCGCGCGCTCCATGCGGCGCAGGTCGGACTCGTCGAGCTCGCCCGCCATGCCGCCGGTCGCCCACAGACCCCACGCCAGCGAGGTGGCCGGCAGGCCGTGCACCCTGCGGTGGTGCGCCAGGGCGTCCAGGTACGTGTTGGCCGCGGCGTAGTTGGCCTGGCCCGCGCTGCCCAGCACACCGGCCAGCGAGGAGAAGAGCACGAACGCCTTCAGGTCGAGGTGCTGGGTGAGCTCGTGCAGGTGGCGGGCGGCGTCGGCCTTGGGCCTCAACACCGCGTCCAGACGTTCGGGAGTGAGCGACGCGATGACGCCGTCGTCCAGGACACCGGCCGTGTGCACCACGCCCACCAGCTCGTCCACGCCCTCCAGCACCTGGGCGAGCACGTCACGGTCGGCCACGTCGCAGGCCGCCACGTCCACCTCGGCGCCCAGCTCCGACAACTCCGCCGCCAGCTCGGCCGCACCGGGCGCGTCGAGACCGCGACGGCTGACCAGCAACAGGTTCCGAACGCCGTGCTCCGTCACCAGGTGGCGGGCCACCAGCGCGCCCAGCCCGGCCGTGCCGCCCGTGATCAGCACCGTGCCCTCGGGGCCCTCGGGCCCGAACACCGGCTCACGATCGGCCAGATCCGCGACCCGGCTCATCCGCGGCACCAGCAGCTGACCGTCCCGCACCGCGACCTGCGACTCGCCGGTCGCCAGCACCTGGCCGACCGTCTCGGCGTCCAACCGCTCGGTTCCGGCGTCCAGGAGCACGAACCGGCCGGGCTGCTCGGACTGCGCGGCCCGCACCAGGCCCCACACGGGCGCCAGGCGCAGGTCCACGTCCTCATCCGCGTTCACGGCCACCGCGCCGCGGGTGACGATGACCAGCCGCGACGGCGCCAGGCGCTCGTCGGCGAGCCACTCCTGCGCCAGCGCCAGCGCCGCGTGAGTCGTGGCGAGCAAGTCCGCGCCCGCGCAGCCGGTCAGGACCGCGTCCGGGACGTCCGCCGCGTCGATGGAGGCCAGATCCGGGTACTTCTCTGCTCCGGTGCCCAGGTCGTCGGTTCCCAGCACCAGCCACCGGAGCGCGTCCTGCTCGGCGGCGGCCGGAGCCGCGGTCCACTCGAGCTGATGCAGCAAGCCCTGGCTTTCGGACGCGCTGAGCTCGGCCGTCGACACGGGCCTCAGGGTGAGCGCGTCGATCTCGGCCACCGGGGCACCGGTCTCGTCCGCGATGCTCAACGCGATGCTCGCGTCGGAAGCTCCGCGGGTGACCTTCACCCGCAGACCGGTCGCGCCCGCCGCGTGCAACGACACACCGCTCCACGCGAACGGCAGATACGGCCGCCCCGACTCCGCTCTCGGCACCAGATCGCCCAGCGCCGCGGCATGCAACGACGCGTCCAGCAACGCCGGGTGCAACCCGAAATGTCCTGCGTCGGCGTGCGCCCGCTCGGGTAGGGCGATCTCTGCGAACACCCCGTCCTCGTGCTGCCAGGCAGCCACCAGCCCCTGGAAGAGCGGCCCGTACTCGAGGCCCGACACGGCCAGATCGTCATACACATGCTCGACGTCGATCGGCCGGGCATCGGCCGGCGGCCACTGCGCCAGCCCGAGCAGCGGCTGCTCCGTCTGGCCGGCCAAGACGCCCTGCCCGTGCTGGACCCACTCCCCCGCGTTGGCGTTGCGGGAGTGGATGCTCACCTGGCGGCCACCCGACTCATCGCAGGGCCCGGCCACCAACTGGAGGTGTACTCCGCCGTCGGCCGGCACCAGGAGGGGTGCCTGGAGGGTCAGTTCGAGGAGATGCGGGGAGTCCAGTTCCTGGCCGGCACGGAGCGCCAGCTCCACCAGCGCCGCCCCCGGCACCACCACCCGGCCGTTGACCTGGTGATCGGCCAGCCACGGCTGCGTGGCGAGCGACAACCGGCCCGTGAAGGTATGGGTGTCGGAGTCCGGTGCGGAGATGGCGGCGCGGAGCATGGGATGGTCGATGACACCCAGTCCGGCGGCGTCCACGTCACCGGAGTCAGGGCTGACCGGCACCCAGAACCGCTCATGCTGGAAGGCATAGGTCGGCAGGTCCACGTACCGGCCCGAACCGAGGACCGCCTCCCAGTCCACGCCAATACCGTGAACATGCAGCCGGCCGAGCCCTTCGAACAGGGCGCGGGTCTCGTCACGGTCCTTACGCACCGCCGGGACGAACACCGCGTCCTCGACGCTCTGCTGCGCCAGCCCGGTCAGCACCCCGTCCGGGCCCACCTCCAAGAAGTGGCTCGCCCCAGCAGCCG